>NZ_JACVWA010000037.1:0-168881 GCF_020658275.1 Clostridioides sp. ES-S-0190-01
TCACCAATATCATGTGTAACTAAAATAGTAGACTTATTTTCATTTTTAATAATACTATAAACATCATCACAAACCAACAGTCTAGTTTGATAGTCAAGAGCTGAAAAAGGTTCATCTAAAAGTAAAACATCTGGATTTACAGAAAGTGTCCTAATAAGAGCAACTCTTTGTCTCATACCACCAGATAATTCTTTAGGATACATACTTCTGAAATCCCATAGTCCATAAGTCTTTAAAAGCTCTTCAACTCTATCTAAAGATTTTTTATCTTTTTTACCTTGAATTTCCAAACCAATAGTTATATTATCCATTATATTTCTCCATTCAAGCAGATTGTCTTTTTGAAACATATATCCAATATTTCCAGTAATCTTTACATCACCACTAGTTGGTTTTAAAAGATTAGTAAGAATATTTAAAATTGTAGATTTTCCGCTTCCAGAAGGCCCGAGTAATGTTAGTATTTCGCCTTCTTTTAAATTAAAATTGACATCCTTTAATACTTCAAGCTCGCCTTCCTTAGTGTAGAAGTTCATATTGATATTTTTAACTTCTACTATGTTGTCATTCATTATGCCACCCCCTATAACTTTTAGCTCGTATATATTATGTTATTAACATTACAACCTATTTGTACCATTTTTCATAAATATAATATAAATATTTTGTTTATTTACGTATTTTCTTAGTAACTTGTACGTATAAATTATAGATAAATAAATTATAAGGTAGGGGATAAAATTGAGTAACATAATAACTAATTTGATAGAGTCAATATTTACTAATCCAATAACTATATTATTTTTACTTGCAATAACTGTGTATTCTATTTTTAAAATTATGGAAAACAACAAGTTGTATTTGTTTGTAAGTTCAAAACTAGAAGAAATCAACCAAGACTATAAAACGAGTGTATTTTATAGCAAAATAAGGAATGATTACTATACATATAGTAAAGAAAATCCTTATGCTGATGTAAATATAACTTCGTTTGTAGAAGAAGTTGTATCAGATTTAAAATATAATAACTTACCGATATTAGAAAAAATTAGGAGCATAAAAAATTCATCTTCAATAAGTATATTACTTGGAGTTTTAGGTACATTTGTTGGGCTTTCTACAATGCTTTTATGTGTTGATACTAAAGATATTATAAATTCACTTCCTTCGACTATTAGTAGCATGCAAACTGCATTTACAACTAGTATATTTGGAGTGGTGTTTTCTCTAATTATAGGCTATTTTACAAAGATAAAAGACTGTGAACATGTTTTGATACAAATAATGTTAAAAGCTGAGAATCTACTGACTTCTGAGGTAACTCATATTAAATCAGAAAGAATGGATTTAAAAGTAGAGGAGGTAAAAAATACAATAAAACAAATAAGCAAGTCTATAGAAGCTATTGAAAAATTTGATAAAATATCTAAAGACTTAAATGATTTTAATGACGAATTTATTAGTGGAATAGAAGCTTTAAAAAGTCTTTTAGAAGGCTCTCAAAGTTCTATTAAGACATTTGACCAAAGTGTAAGAAAATTAGATAAACAGTTTAATATTTTAAATGTAAAATTTGTAAAACTGTTTGATAAGTATGATAATCAAGATAATATAAATAAGGAAATTTTATTTGATATAAAAGAATCCTCAAAAAATATATATAATTCCACTGAAAGCCAACATAAAATTAAAGATTATATAAGAAATATAAATGCAGGATTTGCTTTATATGAAAGAAGTGCTCAAGATTTGTTAACTAAATTAATGACTCATGAAAACAAAATATCTCAAAATCAAAAAATTCTTTTAGACGAAAAATATACTTTAGACGATTCAATTAAGAATCTTTCAAGTATTATTGAGAACTTTTCTAATGACTTACAAGCCAAACTAGATATAATGTTTGAGAATTCTTTAGACATTCAAGATAAGCTAGATGTTATGTTTAATAACTCCTTCATGCAAGACGAAGTTCCTCTTGATAGTGAAGACTTATTTGAAAGTAATATTGATAGTATATTTAATCCTTTAAGTGAAGAAATTTATGAGATAGAAAAGAAAGAAATAAAGGTCATAGGTGAGGATGAGTTAAATGAATAATAAATATAGAAGAACTGTTAACAGAGAATTTGAAAAGAGTAGTTTCTGGCCAACATTTACAGATTTATTATCCACTGTGTTGATGGTTGTAATTCTTATATTATTTAGTTCAGAAAGTATCTCAGGTTCAGTTGAACAGGATTTAGCTAAAAATGTGAATGCTTCTGTTGAAGATACCTTTAAAAAAAGTGGTATACCTGTGAAAGTGGATAAGGCTAATGGTCAAGTAACTTTTGGTGAAAGGACAATGTTTGATGTAGATAGTGATGTCTTGAAACCAGAGGCTAAAGAGATGTTAAAAATGTTTGTTCCAAAGTACATAGAAACTATTTATAAAGATTATGGCGACTATATATCTAAAATAGTTATAGAAGGCCATACAGACGATGTAGGAAGCTATATCTATAACTTAGATTTATCACAAAGAAGGGCATATAGCGTTGCTAAATTTATAGTAGGAGATGAAATAGGTAATTATAAATATAAAGATAAGGTAACTAAACATATTATTGCAATAGGTAGGTCAAAAGCTGAACTCTTAAAAAACGGAGATAATAGTGTAAATAGAGATGCATCTAGAAGAGTAGAGCTAAAATATGAAATAAATATTAATCAAAATAAATAGTTAAAAAATTATAAAAAAAAAGAAGGCAGTTGGTGTGAGCTTTAAGCCTTCTTTAAGGAAAAAGTTTATTTATTTTTGTTGATATTTAATATATTATAGTTTTTGGAAGAATTTTGCAATATTTTAAACATAAATGGGCGTTTAAAATGCATAACTGGGTACTACTGATGTAAAATAATTCATTTTATATAATATAAAACTTATAAGGTGTCAATTTTCTATGTTATTGCTTTATAAATTATTATTTAAATATTATGTAAAAAAACATCGTAAAAACTCATATCATGTTACAATTAATTAGTAAAAGGGTAATAACTAATTCTAGTTATTACCCTTTTACTGCTGATTAAAAAATTTAGATTTAATCATTTTTTATTAACTGGTAGCCAAAACATATTCCTGAACCGCCAGTTTTTTTAATTTGATACATTGCCTGATCTGCTTTATTAATTAATTCTTCAGCATTATTTCCATCTTCTGGATAGCAAGCTATACCAACACTAGTATTACAATATATAGAACCATTTTTTAAATTCCATGGGTTTTTAAACCTTTCATGTATAAAACTTACTAAATTACGTATGTTATTTTTTGTAATGTCACCACCAATTACAGCAACAAATTCATCTCCACCATTTCTATAAACTGAATTTTTAAGAAGTGGAATTGATGAGAAGAATTCCCCCAATTTTATAAGAAACTCGTCACCAGCATCATGCCCATAATTATCATTAATTACTTTAAAACCATCAATATCGAAAAAGATTACATATCCTTGCTCATCTTCTTTAGCATTGTCAATTCTATTTTTACATTCTTCAATAAGCATTCTTCGGTTTGGAAGACCTGTTAATACATCATAATTTGCCATATATTCAATTAATTCTTCATTCTTTTTATTATCAGTTATATCTGCACTACTAACAAGATGAGCAAGACGACCATCAATCCATCTGAAAGCTGTACTAAATACTCTAAACCATGCTCCATCAAAAGGTCTTTGATAATTCCAGGTATGTACTTCTGTAATGTTGCCGTTTTCATCAATAAGATTTTCTTGTGGGCAAAACTCACAATGAGATGTCTGCCCAGGGAAAAGAACCTGCCAGCATTTCTGACCCAAAAATTGAGATATCCCACCATAAGGTTCAGCCATTGACTTGTTTACATATATAATATCATATGTATAAAAATCAATGACATAAATATCTATGCCTGTATTATTTATTATGCTTTCAAGTGCAGTCTGTGTGAAGAAAACTTTATTTCTATGTATTCTTACACTTAAATACTTTTCAAGTAGTGAAAGGACAATACATAGTGTATTAAGTTCAGAATCAGAAAAATCTATTTTCCTGGATGTAGTATTTAAAAATAAAATAAAGCCATAATTATTAAAATTCTCATCTATCACAGATATTCCAATCAAAGATTCTGCATGAAAAATATTCATAAAATCAATCTCACATGGTTTATAATTTTTATTTTTATTTAAATAAATTATTTTCTGATGAGCTAATTGCTTTTGAAAATCCGATTCAATTTCATATGCATTGAAACTATTACATAATTTTATGTCACTCAAACTGTAATTCTCAATTAAATTAAAATGATTATATTGGTCTACTTCATATACTAGAGCACATTCAAACGAAAAACTATTACATATAAGTTCAAGCGATTTAGTGACTTTTTTTGTATCTATTTGTTTTCCAACAATTATATCAGCTAATGCTAGAATGAGTGTATAATGTGAATTATCTTTCATTTTTACCTCCTGAGTAAAAATTCTGTCAATAACTCATCCTTTAGCTAGGTTTGAAATGGGAATTTCTTTCCTCAAATATAGGTTATGATAGTTAAACTGACAGTTATCAAAATCTAGAAATATATTTTTATATTACTAAGAATAGCTTATTTAGCTATTTTCTCTTGGTTAATACATATATTATAGTATATTTTTCCAATGGATTAAAGCTTAAAAATCCTTTATTTTGTAATTTATCATCATTACTATTATATTAAATATTATTACTTAAAAATATATAAAAAGTTAATAAATTATATTATTAAAATAAAAAAAGTTGAGATATTATTGTTTTATTATTAATACAAGATAAATTAACTGTATAGGATAAATATTGATATCAAATGGCTAATTATGATAGAATAAGTCGGTAGATGACATAAAGTATTGTGAAAATGGAGGAGTAAGTTATGATAGAAGGTAATATAAAAAACAAAAGAAATTGTAAAATTAAAGCTTTGGTATTTTTATTGATAATTTCTATATCTATTTATTTAACTGGATGTAGTAGTGCAACAGACAGTGAAAATAATCAATCAAATAACCAAGAAACTTTATCTAGTAGTATATCAAATGATAAAAATATAAAAATTCATTTTATTAATACTGGAAATAGTGATGCAATATTAATTCAAGAGGGCAAAACTTTTACGTTGATAGATGGGGGAGATAACGATGATGAGAATTTAATGGTAGACTACCTAAATAATCAAGGGGTAAAAGATATTAAGTATCTTATAGCTACTCATTCTCATGCAGACCATCTAGGGGGACTTGATTCTGTTGTAAAAAATTTCAATATAGAAAATGTTTTTGTATCAAATGGTTCAGCAGAAACAAAGAGTTACAGAGATTTTATAAATGCTTTAGCAAATAAGGATTTATCTCCAAGTGTACCTCTTGAAAATAAAAAGTTTTATCTTGAAGACTCCTATTTTGAAGTTCTAAATACAAATGGAGGAGATACTACTAATGAACAATCACTAGTACTTGCATATACTAATGGTAATGATAAAGCCTTATTTACAGGTGATGCTGAGGAAGGTACAGAAAAAGAAATACTATCAAAACTTGGAGAAGTAGACCTTTTAAAAGTAGCTCATCATGGTTCTCGTAGTAGTTCATCTCAGGCTTTTTTAGATAAAGTAAACCCTGAATATGCAGTAATTTTAGTTGGGAAAGGTAATTCATATGGTCATCCACATGAGGAAACAATGAACAAATTAAAAAAGATGGGTGTAAAAGTACATAGAAGTGACGAATGTTCAGATATAGTATTTGAATCTACAGGTGATGGAGTTTTTACAAGCTGTAAAGATGGAAGTTACAAAAATGGTGTTAGAGAAGATGGAAACTACGAAAATTTAAATAACAATACAGACAAAAACGAATCCTTAAATAAGGAACAAAATGTATCAAATTCGTCAAAAACAGTGTATTTTACTCCAAAAGGGAAGAGTTATCACTCAACTAAAAATTGTAGTGGGCTTTCAAGAAGTAAAAAAATATTATCAGGTACAATTGCAGAAAGTAAGAAAAATGACCCATGTGATATATGTTATGGAAAGCAATAGTTAAAATATCAATAGCTAAAGTATGAGAAATAATAAATAAAAAGCATTAAATATTATAAAAAAGTAAATGCATATAAAAATAAGCTATTCCAAACAGATAAAATAAAGAAATTAAGATATATTTTATCTATTAAATAGCTTATTTTTTTGATATTCTTTAATAGTTATTTTATAACTCTAAATACACCAGTTACAATACCTACAATTTCAACTTCTGAGTCTTTAAGCATAATTGGTTCCATAAAATCATTTTCTGGTTGAAGTCTTATAGAGTTTCCTTCTTTAAAGAATCTCTTGACCGTCGCAGATTCACCATTTATAAGTGCAACCACTATCTGAGAATTTAAGGCTGTATTTTTTTTGTCTACTACAACGTAATCTTCATCTAAAATTCCTGCATTAATCATACTTTCGCCTTTTACTTTTAATACAAAATTATTACTGCCCTTTACTAAACTGGCAGGGAATGGAATATATTCCTCTATGTTTTGTTGAGCTAAAATGGGTTCTCCAGCTGTTATTTGACCTACTAAAGGAAGTTCTATTATTTCCTGGTTAGCTCCAGAAACATCATTGACTTTACTACGCTCTAAAACTTCAATAGCTCTTGGTTTAGTAGGGTCTTTTCTTATGTATCCCAGTTTTTCAAGTTTATTTAGATGAGAGTGCACAGTTGAAGTAGATCGTAACCCTACAGCAGTACATATTTCTCTTACAGCAGGTGGATAGCCTTTTAATATGATTTGAGATTTTATAAATTCCAGTATTAAAACTTGCTTTTCAGTTAGATCTAAATACATAACATCACTCATTTCCAAACATATTTTGTTTTTATTTCCATACATTTATATTTTTAATTATAACATAATCCATTTATATCTGCAAACATTTGTTCCTGATTTTTAATCATCTTCAATCCATTCAAAATTCTTAACTATATCACGTTTTACATTTTTTTTATGTGCGGCATAAAGTTGAGTAGTCGTGACATTATCATGGTCGAGTAAATTTTGAACATCATATATAGAAAATCCTGTTTGAATCAGAGAAGTTGCAGCAGTTGCTCTTAATTTATGAGGGCTATATCCATTATCTCTAGTTGTATCTAATGGAATAGAGGTATATTTTTTTACAAGTGTTCTTATAGCTTTTGCTGTAATCCTCTTATTTTGAAGAGATAAGAACAATGCATCTTTAACTTCATCATCTAGTAAGTCATCTCTTGTTCTCTCATTTTGTAAATAATCTTTTATTACATGTTCACAAGTATGATTTATAGGCATTAAGACTTCTTTTCCACGTTTTCTATATATTTTAAATTCACCTCTTGAAAAATTAAAAGAGGAGATATTAAGTTCTCTGAGTTCATTTAATCTAAGCCCATATGTAACAAATAGAGCTAATATAGCCTTATCACGTAATCTAGTTTTTTTCCAATAAACTTTTTCTTTTTCAGTAAGACCTTCACCTGTTTCTACTGACTCTAACATTTTTGCAACTTCATCTATTTCAAGACGCTTGATAGCATCTGGTTGTGGTTTAGGTAGCTTTATTGGATTAAATCCATCAGTTATGTTACTATCTATTTGAGAATTTCTATATAAAAATTTAAATAGAGTAGAGATGGATGATTTTTTTCTTGCCAGAGCTCTATTGTTATTTTCAAAAATTAATGTGTTTTTCTCTGTATTTTTATAATATCTACTGCAATAATCACCTAAAAATAAGTTTATATCTCTTGATTTTATCATGTTAAAATCACTTTCTGTAATGTCTTTTATACAATCTGCACTTGTTAATTCCTTTGTCTCAATCATGTATAAACAGAAAAACTTTATATCTTCTAAATAAGCAAGTCGTGTAGAGACAGCAACAGAACCTTTTAAATATATAAAATAATCTTTCATAAATGCAGGAAGTTTATTTTCCAAAAGTAGACATTTTTCTATAAGTTCATTTTCTTTGATGACAATATTATCAGGTTTATCAGATTTATTATGTACTTTTATAATTTTCTTATCATTATTCAAATTTAAACCTCCTAAAATTAAAATATGAATATTTGTAAGTTATTTTTATTAATAACAATGTAGCTATGTTAGCATAAATATTTAATTTAATCAATTAATGTATTTTTTAAGAGATTAGTAGTGCTCTAATTGGTTTTTGCACTAACTATTCCCTAAATCCACATTTAAAGACTAGTTGAATTCAAATGCTCTTTTTAAATTTCTCAATATATACTTAATAAGTATTTACTAAAATATATCGAGAAATTTTATGTTTTATTAAACTCTCTTTCAATTTTGAATTTTACTATCTTTTCAATGAAAGTAAAATAGTATAAGATTTAATATCTTAATTAAAATTTTTAAATGGACTTACCAAACTAAAAATATAAGATATTATGAGAGTTACTATTGAAAAAATAACACCTATTGTCATAAAAAAACTTATAAATATATTGTACTTTACTATTAAATTAGAAATATTTAAGCTATTAAGCCCAAATAAGTATATGATTAAACTAATTGCAAATATAATTATAACTATAAAACTCAAACCCTTTAAACTGCTTTTTAAATCGGCACTACTAAGTGACATATGAGTGGAAATTGAATACATTAAAAACATAAATATAAAATATCTTAATGAATATATATCAGGCGTTAACAATATTATTTTTACAAAATTAAAAATATCATCTAAAATAATCTGTGTAAAACCTGCTATATTAAAGTTATTAATCATACTTACATATAACTTTAAATCTATGCTTTGTATTATTTTAATATAGCTATCTGGTAATAGTATTCTAAAAAGTAAAATAATTATCATTGTTCCACCTATAATTGGAGCGATTCCTATAAAAAAATTTCCTATACTCTGATAAATATTATCTTTTTTATAGCTATGATTTACATATCCCAATACTCCATCATTTTTACTTTCAATTGGTCTAAAGAATTTTACTGAATTTATTTTATGCATAAAAATCAAACACATTATTAAATGACTCAATTCATGTACAAAAGTTCCTATAGCTCCAGTTACAATGACACCAGTTTTTCCAAAAGATAAAAAGATATATTTATTATTTAAATTTTCTATAATACTAAAAATCAATCCAAATACAATAAATATTCCTATAAAACAAAAGATATTTATTATACTTATTTTAAAAATCTCAACTATATGAATCATAAACTATGACCTCGCATTTAAGTATTCAACTACTCTATCTCATATCCATTACAGTTTAAAATTTTACAAGCATTTTTTATATCTTTTTCTTTGATTAAAATATAATCTGTATCATATGTAGAAATTGCAAATATACTTATTTTATTATCAGCTAATAACCCACTTATCTTAGATAAAATTCCTATAAGTGAAAAATCTAAAGGGCCTAAGATTTTAAGTATTCTCCATTCTTTTTCTGACTTAATATCAGAAGGAATATTGTTATTTGAACATACAATGCTCAATTCATCATCAGTTTTAGTTATAGAGTAAAATTTTTCTGTATCTATCCATGTTGGTATTTTACTGTTATTATTTAATCTACATACTGCATACTCTTCTAAAAATAGTTTTAATTTCATAATATACATCTCCTTCAAACTTATTTGTTTAATTAAGATTATACATTAAAATTTATATAAAATAAAATATATCGAAGTAAAAAAGGTTCACTACAGGACATCATTTCCATAGTCAACCTTTAAAACTTGATTAAATTCTAACAAAAAGATATATTATCTAGGTTCAATTATAAGTTTGATGGCAGTTTTCTTATCACCTTCGATTTCTATATCAGTAAATGCGGGAATACACACTAAGTCCATTCCACTAGGTGCAACAAATCCTCTTGCTATTGCAATTGATTTTATTGCTTGATTTAGAGCTCCAGCTCCTATAGCTTGTATTTCTGCAATACCTCGCTCTCTCAGTACTCCAGCCAAAGCTCCAGCTACAGAATTAGGATTAGATTTTGATGAAACTTTTAGTACTTCCATTTCAACATCTCCTTGTTAATTTGTTAAAGTATCCATTACCTAAAGTACTAAATCACAATTGCCATTTACTAATTACAATCATCATTTAAAGTATACTTTTATAAAAATATACTTCTATAATAGATTTAAGAAAACCTTTATTTTTTAAAACCATTTTATAATGAAAAATCTACAAATTTCTTTATATTCTATAAGCATTTTCCAATATTTCTAAATTTATTATACCTTTGAGACATTATTTCTTCTTTAGGCATATCTTTATAATGATTTAATCTTTCTAAAATATAAGACTTCATTTCCTTTGAAACAGCTTCTACATCTTTTTGTGCACCACCAAGAGGTTCTTTTATAATCTTATCTATTATTTTTAAATCATATAAATCATTACTTGTAAGTTTCATAACATCACAAGCTTCCTTTGCTTTAG
Organism: Clostridioides sp. ES-S-0190-01; assembly: GCF_020658275.1. Taxonomy (NCBI): domain Bacteria; kingdom Bacillati; phylum Bacillota; class Clostridia; order Peptostreptococcales; family Peptostreptococcaceae; genus Clostridioides; species Clostridioides sp. ES-S-0190-01. The sequence continues at coordinate 10,553 of NZ_JACVWA010000037.1, forward strand.
ATGAATCTTTAAATAAGATACTCGAAAGACCTTCAGGTGAAATTACAGAATAAACTGAGTGTTCTAACATACACACATCATTGCCTACTCCAATTCCTAAAGCTCCTCCACTACCACCTTCACCAATTACAAAGGTAATTACTGGAACAGAAAGTTTACTCATTTCAAGTAAGTTTCTTGCAATAGCTTCTCCTTGTCCTCTTTCTTCTGCCTCTAGACCACAAAATGCTCCTGATGTATCAATAAATGTCACTATCGGTCTGTCAAATTTTTCAGCTTGCTTCATAAGTCTTAACGCTTTTCTATATCCTTCTGGATGAGGCATACCAAAGTTTCTTTTTATATTTTCTTTAGTATCTCTTCCCTTTTGGTGACCAACTATAGTAACATTGAATTTTCCTATTTGCCCTATTCCTCCAACTATAGAAGGGTCATCTTTATAAAGCCTATCTCCATGAAGCTCTAAAAAATTAGAACAAATATGTTCTATGTATTCCAAAGTTGTAGGTCTTTTTATATCTCTACTTAACACTACCTTTTCATATGGTGATAGATGTGAAAAGGCATCTTCTCTAAGCTTTGCTAATTTTTCATTAAGGGAATTTATTTTATCACTTAAATCTATGTTATTTGCCTCAGAAATAGCTATTAATTGTTTAATATCATTTTCCAAGACTTTTATTTTATCATTATTATTTTCAATCAAAACAGTTCCTCCTTTATGCCCTATTTCTTGTGCATAGCAAGAATTTGATACAATACTTCCTTCATTTTTCTTCTATCTACTATCATGTCAATAAAACCTTTTTCAAGTAAAAACTCAGAAGTTTGAAATCCTTCAGGAAGTTTTTGATTTATTGTTTGTTCTATTACTCTTGGTCCTGCAAAACCGATTAATGTATTTGGTTCAGAAATTATAATATCTCCAAGCATAGCAAAACTAGCAGTTACGCCTCCAGTAGTAGGGTCAGTTAAAACTGATATATATGGTAATGACTTTTCTTCAAGCTTAGCAAGTGCCTGAGAAGTCTTTGCCATTTGCATAAGAGATACCATACCTTCTTGCATTCTAGCTCCTCCTGAAGCAGAACAAATAATTATAGGTAAATTGTTTTTGGCAGCATATTCTATTGAGTAAGTTATTTTTTCTCCAACAATAGAACCCATGCTTCCCATCATAAAATCAGGATTCATTACACAAATAACTGTTTTAATTCCATTTAATCTTCCATAACCTGTGACAACAGCTTCTGACTCATTCGTTTTTTCCTTATAAGAGTCTACTTTTTCTTTATATTTAGGAAAGTTTAATGGATTTTGAAATTCTATATCAGAATTAAATTCCATAAAAGTCCCTTTATCAATCAATAAATTTATTCTATTTCGAACTCTTAAACCATAATGTCTTGAGCATTTTGGACATACAAATGAATTTTCTTCTATGTCTTTTCTAAATACATGACTATTACATCCTTTGCAATAAGTCCAAAATTTATCATCTACACTATTCTTTTTAAAGTTGTCATCTAAAGAAATCGTAACATACTTAGATTCTTTTGATGATAAAAATTTTTTTATCATAATCTATTTACTCCTTATAATGTAGCAAATTCTTTCTTCATAAAGACATCTTCTATAAATTTGGTATGATGAGTATCTTTTCTAAACTCTTCACTTGTTACAAGTGCCTTTTGGAATTCTACATTTGTATTAATACCTTCTACAATAATTTCATCTAGAGCTCTATAAATTCTATTTATACATTCTTCTCTAGTCTCAGCCCAACATATTAATTTACCTATCATAGAATCATATAAAGGTGGAATAGTATATCCTGTATATACAAAAGTATCAAATCTAACGCCAAAACCTCCAGGTAAATTTAATGACTCTATTTTACCTGGTGATGGAGCAAAATTATTTGATGAATCTTCAGCATTTATTCTACACTCAATAGCATGACCTCTAAAAACAACATCTTCTTGTTTAAAAGGTATTTCTTCTCCATTAGCTATAGATATTTGAAGTTTTATAAGGTCAAGATTTGTTACCATCTCTGTGACTGGATGTTCAACTTGTATTCTTGTATTCATCTCTATAAAATAAAAGTTTTTATCTTTATCAACTATAAATTCAATAGTACCAGCACCAATATAACCTACACCTTTTACTATATCCACTGCAATTTTATGAAGATTTATTCTTTCTTCATCTGAAAGGTATGGACTTAAAGACTCTTCTATTACTTTTTGATTTCTTCTTTGCATAGAACAATCTCTATCACCTAAATGTATTGCATTTGAATGTTTATCACCAAATACTTGTACTTCTATATGTCTAGGATTTTCTATGAATTTTTCCATATATAAATCGCTATTAGAAAATGCTGCTAAAGCTTCTGAACTTGCCATATCAAAATTTGAAAAAAGTTCTTCTTCCTTTCTAACGATTCTCATACCTTTTCCACCGCCTCCACTTGAGGCTTTTATCATAACAGGATAGCCAATTTCTCTTGCAACTTCTAAAGCTTCTTCCTTAGTTTTTAAAACAGACTCTGAACCAGGAACAACAGGGATATTTAATTCCATCATAGTTTCTCTCGCTCTAGATTTATCTCCCATCAAAATCATTTGTTCTCTTGTTGGACCTATAAAAATAATATTATTCTCTTCACATTGTTTTGCAAATTCAGGGTTTTCTGATAAAAAGCCAAAACCTGGATGAATAGCATCACATTTTAATTTAAGAGCAAGGTATATAATATTTTCTATGTTATTATAACTCTTGCTTATATTGTTTGGCCCTATGCAAATAGATTCATCAGCTATATATCTATGAAAACAATCTTTATCTATTTCAGAATAGATAGCGACAGTTTTTATGCCTAGTTCTTTACACGTTCTGATGATTCTAACTGCTATATCACCTCTATTTGCAACTAGTATTTTTTTTATCAACTTAAATACCTCCTACTACAATGGTTTTATCTTAAATAAAGGTTGATTATATTCTACTAGTTCTTCATTATCAACTAATACTTCAATTATTTCACCTTTAATTTCACTTGTTATTTCATTCATTAGCTTCATTGCTTCTAATATACATAAAGTGTCACCTTCTTCAACTACATCGCCAACCTTGACAAAACCTTCTGCATCTGGACTTGGAGAATCATAGAATGTCCCCATCAAAGGAGCTACTACTATTGATAAATTCTCATTAGATACTACAGGTTCCTCGTTTACAAATGGCTTTTCTAAAGAAAGATCTACTACCGATTCTTGTTGTACACTTAAAACAGGTGAGCTTGTAACTTCAGTTTTTTTAGATGCTTCTAATTTAAAATCACTACTTTCAAGCTTTACATATTCTAAGTTAGTTGAGTCTATGACCTTTAATAATTCCTTAATTTCATTGATGTTCATGTTGTTACCCCCTTGTATTATTACCTGGTGCTAATATTATATCACAAAAAGCAAATTTATAAAAGAAAAAGTGCTGACTATAGAATCAACACATTCAGATATATTTTAATTTTAAATTAACAACCAGTAAATTCTTTTGTTTTAATTTTCCATTATTAATATAAATTATAAGTATAAAATGAATAAAATTCAATATATTTTGCAAAATACAATAAAATACAAATTAATACCTCGGGAAATTTTAAGACAAATACCAAAATTATGCAATTTAGACTTCGCTTTCTTTCATATTAGTATCATTTTCTTTGTTTTTATATAGTATATCTTTTAATTTAGTGATTAAAATACTACTATATAAGTTAAAAGTCATTAAAATTGCAGGAATTATAAAATAAAATCTAGCACCAATAAATCCAAAAACTACTGTAACAAGTATCAATCGTTTATTTAAAGTAAAAAATGGTATATCAAAAATACTTTTATCAGATGTATCTGGAGTATAAGAACGTATAATTCCAAAAACCAAAGTTAGCATACAAAGTGGAAGTAATACATAGCTTGAAATTATTCCTAAAAATCCTATACTTTCAAAGTAACTGCTAGCACTATTTGTATAAACAAACATATATCCATTTAAATAAGCACATATACATGATATAATACCAAAAGTTCCTCCTAAGGATTGAGTGTACCAATTAAAAAATTTAGATTCCATATACCTCGCCTCCTAAAACTGTATATATAATGATATGCATTTAAATAATGAAATATATCTTTATACACTCATGAACAAAATTTTATTAATTTTAATAATTTATATTTAAGAAATGCAAAGTATAGTGTAGTATATATTAATGTAGATAAAGTTTTATAGAACTTAATTAAATTATCTTATATGGATTTAGTACAAGTTTAAAAAGTTATATTAGGGTTTTATATTTGATTAAGCTGAAAAATTTATTATAAATGAAGGGATGTTTTCGCTTTGGTAGATACATTAGAGTTTGGTCTTAAAGTTTTATTTTTTATATTATCGATAATTTGGATGGGAAAAATAATGATTTTAAGAACTGATAAGCAAATAGTAATTAATCCTTTGCTTATTGGTATATCTGCAGTACTTGTGATGTTGCATACCTCACAAAGTAATATTGAGTTTTTTGGACTAGATGTTCAGTATATAAGAATAGTTTTGTATATAGTATATTCATTGATAATTTTAATAGGAATATGGTCTACTAACAAAAGAAATGGGATTTTTTAGATAATCTATTTATAGATATCTAAAGGTTGCTAGTAACAAAACATTAATATTAGTGCCTTGTTACTAGCAACCTTTGTTTTGATTTAATATTAAAATTAAAAATATAATAATTAAATAAGTTGTATAAATATACACTTTATTTTATGTTATTTTACATTTACAGTGATTAAAACTTCTTGAGATGTATTTAAATCATCTTTGTCATTTAGTATAACTTTCACTACTGCTTGCCCTTTATTATTACCCTTAACAATCATATCTTTACATGAAAGTATACTCTTATCACTTACAGATACCACAAAGTTTAAATCTTTCGGAAGGCTATTAGTTACTTCCCAGTATTTGTAATAACTATCAATTTTCTTTGTAACTATTTTTCTCAAATCAATACTCTCGCCTTTTGATATGTCAATATTATGGTATTTAGAATCTAATTTATATTGATTATCTTTTGTATCAATAAAATTCAAATCACAATTTACATCTACACCATTATTTGAAAGAGAATTAACTGTATTATCATTAATTAAATAATTATTTGCAAGATTAATTGAGTCCATATCTTTTAGACCTAGTATTTCTCTAGGAAGTTCCTTTATGTTATTGTTCCAAAAAATAAAATTGTCTATGTTTTCAAGATATGATATACCTTTTAAATTTGAAATATTTTCTCCAGTTGCATAAAATTCACCATCCAAAGCCTTTATATTACTTATAGTCATTTCATCTGGATTTACATATCGCTTTACAACTGCTCTCAGGTTAGCATCAGGAAAAATATCTTTAAGTTGGTTTTCACTTAAAATCTTATCGTTTGAATTTATTGGATTTAAAGCCGTCGCAGAAATAAGAAATGGTATTAAATTAGCTAAATTCATAGCACCCTCCCACATAAAACAAAATTTTTTACATAGTAAATTAATTTCTATGAGAGGGCTCTGTTTCCTTGTTATATATGCCTACTTTCGTACACTTTATTAATATAAATTAGCATAAATTTCTACTATTAAACTTATAAACATATTACTAGTTACGTTTTTTAGCTTCACATCTAAATATTCGCATTCCTTGTGACATAAATTTATCCTCATACTCTGTTGTAACATTATTTTTATACTCACTACTGCTTAAATCAAGAGAAATGTTCTTTAAGAGCCAATTATTTGCAGCAATTTCATTTAAACTAAACTCGAATAATTTTTCATTATCTGTTTTGAAATGAATTTCTCCATTATCTTCTAAAATATTATTATACATCTCTAAAAATCCAGAATGAGTAAGTCTTCTTTTACTCCATCTATTTTTTGGCCATGGGTCACAAAAATTTATATAAATCCTAGATAATTCTTTAGATTCAAAATAATTTAGAATATCACTTACATCAGCCCATAAAAATAATATATTATTTAAATTAGAAACATCAGCTTTTTCAACAGCCTTTAAAAGTACTTCTTCCTTTAATTCCATAGCAATATAGTTTATATCAGGATTTTGCTTGGCCAAGGTTGTAATAAATTGACCTTTTCCAGTTCCAAATTCAACATGTATTGGATTATCATTTCCAAATTTTATACTCCATTTGCCCTTTAACTTGTCTATATCTTCTCTTAAGACATATTCTGTATAACTTAAAAGTTTTTCATCTGCACCTTTTTTTCGTCTTCTTCTCACAATAAATTCTCCTTACACATAAAAATTAGTAAAATACATTTTTTATTATACATTATCTTACTTAAAAATAAAAAGAACTCTCTTAGAATAGAAAATTATTTCTATCAAAGAGAGTTCTCAATATACTAAAAAATCAATTCTAGTGGCACCCTGAACAACCAGAGCATCCTCCTCCACCTTGATCTTTCATATTTTCTGGAATTACTCTAAATCCAAATCCTGTATCTTCTATAATTATATCTCCATATTGACTATATTCATCAGAGCTCATCACAAATTGTAATTCTCCGACTTCATAAGTTAAGTCATCTTCTTTTTTCTCATCTAAAGCTAATCCAAAAGAAGGACCTCCACAACCAACACCTGCAAAGTATACTCTTACATTGTTAGGTTTATCTTGATTGTCTTTTAAGATACTTTTTAAAGTATCAATAGCTGTTTCTGGTAAAGTAATTTTCATCAAATCATTCCCTTTCAAGTATTTTATTAAAACAATATCTATTATATACCCATATAACGTATATAATCAATTAGTTTTTGTATATTTTGCCAAAACTTCTACCAATTATTACTTAGACTTTTAAATATTTTATTGTCTTAAATAAATACCCTAATAATATGTTTAATAAACAATAAATAAAATAATTTACATAGAGTATAATTTTTTATTCATTGTCTTAATATTATAACACATTTAACATATTCTAATTCATATATATAAAAATTATACAATCTAAAAAGACTTGAAATCTTTAAGAATATTTAAAATTATTATGTAAAAATTACCAAAATATATCTATTAATTATTCTGCTATTACACCATCTAGAACTGTAATAATACGATTACTACTTCCAGCAGCTTCAGGTGAATGAGTCACCATAATTATTGTTTGACCACTTTCTTGATTTATTTTACGGAGTAATTGCATTATTTCTGCTCCTGTCTTACTGTCTAAGTTTCCAGTAGGTTCATCAGCAAATAAAATCTCTGGTTTTCCTATTAATGCACGTGCTATTGCAACACGTTGTTGTTGACCACCTGACAACTTACGTGGAGTATGTTTACGTTTATCTGATAATCCAACAATTTCCAAAATATCGTTTAATTGATTTTTGTAATCATTCATTTTTTTCCCATCTAGTAATAGAGGTAGCATAATATTTTCTTCAACATTTAAATTAGGTATTAAATTATAAAATTGGAATACAAACCCTATATTTCTACGACGTATTATACTCATCTTATCGTCATTGAAATGTGATATATCTGTTCCATTCATATATACCTTTCCACTTGTTGGAGTATCTAGCCCACCTAAAATATATAAAAGAGTACTCTTGCCAGAACCAGATTGTCCCATAATAGAAACGAACTCACCTTTCATCACCTGTAAAGATATATCTTTTAAAACTTTAGTAGTTGTATTATCAACTTTAAATTCTTTAATAATATTTTTTGCTTCTATTGCTATACTTTTATAGCTTGCTTTCATGTGTTATCCTCCATTTTTATTCAAATTTAATTTCTTCTACTAATTTCATTTTCTTTCCTTTTATAATTGGTACTACTGAACCGATTAATGTTACCGTAATACCTAACATTCCAACAAAAATGAATGTTTTAAAATCTAAATCTGGTGTCATTGAAATCTTTGGTCCTGCAACTATGAAAATCGTCTGAATTTCTAATATAGATATTAATACTCCAATAAAAGCACCAAATAAACCTGATGTAAATCCTTCAATTAAAGTCATTTTAATATTCTGTTTATCACTTTGTCCTACAGATTTATACATAGCTATAGAACGTCGCTTTTGAATATAGTTTATCAATAGATTATTAATTATACCTACTGTAGCAAGCAGTAAAATAAAATAGGTCATATTATTCATAGGAGATAAAAAGCTATTTATCGTATTTAAAGAGTCATTGTTGAATTCCTCAACAGTACGACTCCAATTAGATGTATCTCCAAATAAATCTCTTATTTGAATCATAATCACATCTGGATTGACTGCTGTGTAAGCTAAAAATCCATATGTAGTTTTATCGAAATCACTAACTGCATAACGAGATGGTATAACAGCTTCTACATCATTTGCGCGAGATTTAAAACTTCCAACTATTGTGTAAAAAACCTCTTTATCACCATCAGATACAATTATTTTATCCCCTACAGAGAAACTTGTTTTTTTAAGTGTATCTTCATTTAAAATAATAGAGCGTTCTTTTTCAAAAGATTTAATTGCTACTTCCTTCATATGAGAATTAGTATAATTTATTGCAAACATAGAACTATATGATTTTATATTATCAGTTGCTTCTACTCTTGAAAATTTTATACTGTCACAAGATATTTCATTGTTCATAACATAGATAGGTAAAACTTTTTTAATTCCATCCATGTGTTTAACATTTTCAATAAATTCTTGATTCATATTTCCATCTGCGAATCCCTGTAACTTGGCATCACGAAATACATCGCCTATATATGTCTTGACAAAACTTCCTACAACACTTATTGCAATTACAGCAGAAATACTTATAAATAGTAATGTAATGTTTTGTGTGATATTTTTATTATTCTTCATATTTCTGGCAGCTAATTTACCTTCATTTCCCAAAATCTTTTCATAAATAAATTCAAATACTGTAGACATAGTATCAGTAAAAATAGGAATTAGAATAATGGTAGATACAATTAGTCCTAATAACGAAAATCCTCCAGCTAAATACAAAGTATTTTCAGTTGTTATCCTTGGAAGTAGAATAGATAAAAAAAGTACTATAAAACCTATACAAAATATAGTACGATTTGAAATATTCTTTTCTTCCACCGTTCCCAAAACAACATCTTTTATTGATAACTTACTAGTCTTTTTTATAGGTATATATGAACTAAGTAGAGAAACAATTATCGCTACTAAAAAAGAAGAAATAATTACTATTGGAGATATTACTGTTGGAATTGATATACCTTGTTCAAGATAATTACCAAGACCATGAAGCATAAAATTTAAAACAACTATACCAATCGGAATTCCAAGTAACCCTCCAACACTTCCATATAATATACTTTCAAATAGTAAAATATTAGTTACTGTTTTTTTATTAGCACCAATACTTCGAAATGTTCCAATGATTGGAAGACGCTCTAATGTAATTACCTTGTAACTACTATATATAATAAAAATACTCATAGTTAATGCAAAAAAACTTATTAGGAAAAATGGCATTGTTTTCTGTCTAGCATCTGCAATTATCTGAGTTTCATTTACAGTATTTGATACTTTATATTCTTTAGTTGAAATTTTTTCTGATAATTCATTTATCAAATTTTCTGTTGTTATGTCGTTTTTCGGCTCTATCAAAATTTTTGTATATCCACTTTCTTTATTTAAAATTTTAGATAGCGTGTCTTTAGGTATTAATGCATTTACCCCTCTTGTATGTCTCAAAAAGACTGTGTCATATGCAGCAATATCAGCCACTTCAAAAGTGTAAGGCTTACTATAAATTTCTAAATTGATTAAATCACCTTTTTTAATTTTATATTTTGATGTGAAACGGTCTGGAAGAATAATTTTATCACCAGAAAAATCAGTGATATTATTTCCATTTACCAATCGTGGTTTATTAATTTTGTTTAGTTGTGGTAAATCTGCTGCTATAATATCGAATGATTCATAATATCCATCTTCATGATAAACAGCAGAGCTTTCTAATATTCCGACTTTTGATTTTATGGAATGTAAATCTGGTATATCTTCTAAACTAATTAATTTATTTGAACCTGTACCTTGAACAGCTATTGTTGCAGTCCCAGCCATACCTCTTGCCATTTTTCTCTGTGCACTTTCATAAGACAATCCAATTGAAAAGGAAACGAAAAGTAAAACTGTTGATAAAATTACGGATAGCAACATAACTGCTGTTCTTATTTTTCGTTCTTTAATGTTTGTTAGGATATATTTTAATATAATTTTCAAATTTACACCTACTTTCTTGATTTAATGTAACTCTAAAGTTTCTTAATGCTAATTAATACTCCATAAATAAAGTCAGATGAAAAAGCTTTTACTTATGTAATGATAATCATAGAATTTTTTTATTTTCATTAAATTTCCTCCTAAAATTAAGCCTTCTCCTAAATAAGAAAAGGTTGATAACTACCATATAAATATGATAATTTATCAACCTTAATATATCTTTTATTTAACCTTATTTAACCTTAATTGATAGGAAAGGAAATATGAAATGTAGTTCCTAAAGATAAAATACTCTCAACCGATATAGTTCCTCTATGAAGCTCAATAATTTGCTTTGTTATTGCCAATCCCAAACCAGTTCCTTCTGTTTTTTGTTCTGTATTAGTGCCACGATAATAACGATTAAATAAATTTGATACTTCCTCCTCTGTCATTCCTTTCCCATTATCTAAAACAGTTATATTAATTTTATCATATATCATTACATTCAAAGAAACTTTGGTATCTTGGCTTCCATGCATAAAAGCATTAATAATCAGATTACTAAATGCACGCTTTAGAAGTGTAGAATCAAAAGTAAATTTAATATTGTCAATGTTACTGTCAAATTCAATTGTATTAGTTCCATATTCTGGATAGTTCAAAATATCAATAGCTAACTCTTTCAAAAACCTTATCAAGTTGCTATTTTGCTTATTCAACGGAATGATACCATTTTCTAATTGATATGTTAACTTTAAATCGCTAATAAGTGTATTTGTATATTCTATATTCTTAAGCATGATAGAAGCATATTTATGTACTTGTTCATATGAAAGAATATTATCAGTGTCTACAAGTATCTCTGCATATCCTTTTATTGGCGAAAGGGGAGTTTTTAAATCGTGAGTTATATTTGAAATCCATTCTTCTCGTATAATATCTGTTTTCTTTTTCATTTCATCACTGATATGAATTTCTTCATTAAGAGTATTCAAACTATCATAGACATCAGCAAAAGCTCCTTTCGCTTTGGTTGGAAGATATGTTCTCTTTGCAATATCACTAACAGAAGACGTGATTCGTGAAATAAATTTTGTTATCCAATATCCATAGGCAATTCCAGAAATTAAAACTATTAAAAATATAATACCTATTATTGAAAGCACAATAGGTTTTCCACCTATAAATTTAGTCCCATCAAAAAACATTGTTACTTTAGAAATATTAAGTGGAAAGTGTATAATATAAATAAATTCATCCTCATTATTTTTAATAGTACTCAAGTATACCGTATCAGCATTTGGAGTATCTTTCTTGGCTAATTCCAATAACTCAGAATTAGAATAATGATTTTTATGATTTTTTGGTTCTGAAAATCCATAAACTCTATTTCCATAACTATCTAAGATTTGTATCCATAATTGATTTTCCCGAAGCTTTTCCAAACCAGATTGTTTTATTTGTGGTTTATTATCTATAAATATAATTTGCTCAGTAAAACTTTCCATAAAATTTTGAGGCCAGTCACTACGTATGCTTTTTCCATTTGGATGCTGGACATTAATAAGTGATAAGAAAATTCCTATTGCAGTTAAAGCCAGGCAGAAAAGCACTAAGAAAAAAATAATGTACGAGTAAAGTATTGTCCTGTATCCAGACTTACGCATTTAATCAACTCTTTTCCAAAACTTATATATTTGTGTTCTTTAACTATTTTTAAGGTAAATCTTATTAAATATGATACTATCTTAAATTATATGTGTATAGTTTTATATTATCAAGTTATCTGTTATTTAATAAAGCACTGTAACAATATACAAAACAGTGATGATATATAAAACAGTTTAAAATTACTTATTAAATATTAAACTATCTAAATCTGGATACAAAATAATATGTGTATATTAATGAAAATAGAAAAGCATATCATAGAACCACTTTTATAGGGGATACTTTAATAAAAGAATTAAAAATTATAACATATAAAAAATTTCCACTAAAAAATAATCGTGTTAGAAGAATGACAGAAAATCATGTATTTTGGAAATATTTCACAAATATTAAGAATAATAAAACACTTGAAATTGCTTATGTCAAGAAATTTTATATAATATAAACTGGTCAAATATGTTATAATATTAAATTGTGACAAGTTCATGGAGGTGTTTATATGAAAAAACAAAAGTCGCCAATTTTACTTGAAATGCTTGGGTTATTTTTTGGTTGTATATCAATGAGTATTGGTATAAATATGTTTTTAAAACCACATACAATTGCTCCTGGAGGGCTTAGTGGTCTATCTTTAGTGTTAAATAAAGTTACAGGACTTCCAGTATCAGCTATCATGTTAATCATAGGTGTTCCATTAGTAATACTTGCTTTCAGAATTATGGGTACAAAAAATTCATTAAAAACGTTATTTGGGACAATAGTATTCTCTGCTATAGTCCAATTGACAGACCCACTATCAAAATTGAGATTAACTGATGACTTACTACTATCAGCTATTGCAGGAGGAATTTTAGTTGGGATAGGTTTAGGAATAATGTTTAAATCAGATGCTTCTACTGGAGGAACAGATTTAATTGCACTTATACTTAGTAAAAAGTTTCCAGGGATAAAAGCTACAAAATTTATGTCTTGTTTAGATGGAATGGTCGTTATATCTTCTGGTATAGTAAATCGTAGTATAGAAACAGGCCTTTACTCTGGGATAGCACTTTGTGTCTTAATAAAAATAGCAGATATGATAATGGAAGGATTTGATCATTCAAAAGCATTTTTTATTATTTCTGAAGAACCTGAAGGTTTAAGACAAGCCATAACAAAAGAACTTGATAGAGGTCTTACTATTCTTGATGGTAAAGGTGGTTACACTAGAGAAAACAAGGAAGTACTACTTGTTGTAGTTTCTAAAAAGCAAGAACTTTATCTTAAGAGATTAGTTAAAAAGACTGACCCTACTGCATTTGTTATTGTTACAGATGTACATGAGGTTCTTGGAGAAGGATTTAAAAACTTAGAAAATTAATAAGTTGTTTTATAACTTTGTTTATATAGTTTTTAATAACTTATAGATGCCAAAATCATATCATATTAAAGTGTGAGTATATTAATTAATATACTAAACCTTTTTAGTAGATATAATATGATTTTGGCATTGTTTTTATCTAACATTTATTAGAACACTAAATACTCATTATTTTTTCAATTCATACTGATAACATGGGACATTTTTTATTGTGCTTCCAGTATGAATTTTTTTGATATATTTTCCTACACATTTAAAACCCAATAAATCTAATGATTTTGTAGAATTCGCATTTTCCTCATAGGTTATCGCAATGATTTTATTTAGATTTAGTTCTCTAAATCCATATTGTATTACTCTTTTAGTTATCTCAGTAGCAAAGTCATGACCCCAGTAATTGGGATTAATACATACGCCAATTTCAGCTTCCAATGCCTTTGGATTTATATTATTAAACCCCATATTCCCAATAACTTTATTATCTCTTTTGTACACTATTGCAAAGTGACCTATTTTTCCTTTTTTATATGGATTTAAAAAAAATGATTTTATAAATTTTCTTGTGTCTTCTAAAGACTTATGCTCATTAAATGGTAAATGTTTTACTACTACTTTATTTTTATAACAATCAAAAAAATCCTCAGTATCATTTAATGATGCAGGTCTTAGTATGCAGTTTCTAGTTTCTAAGGTTTTCATTTGAGGATATTCAGAATCAGACATTTCTAATCCTCCTTTATACATTAATCTAATATACTGTTCATATTTAAAATACGATATTAATTATATAAATGTGCTCAAATTAACCTTATTTCTAATTTAATAAAAATTAGCTTATTATAAATCTCTCAAATCTACAACATTATTAGTAATAATATAAGTTCTCTACTAGTTCTATTTATTGTAAGATACATGTATATGTAGGTACTTTTTAATTTATTTTTATTAAACTTATTTTAGAAATGCCAAATATAAACTTACATATTATTAGATATCATACTTAAAAACTCTTTTGTTGCTAGTGATAGAGAGATATTTTTCAAATGGCAATAACCTATACTTCTTTTAGGTATTGGCTCTTTTATGTCTAATTTGAATAATTTTCCACTATTTAAGTAATCTATGCTAAATTCTTCTATAACACAAGATACTCCAAGATTTATATATGCAAATTCTAAAAGTAATTCATGAGAGCCTAATTCTATATCTGGATTTAGCTTTATACCTTTTGATAAAAAATATTCATTTACATAAAGCCTTGAATTTGCTTTATTTTCTAACATTATCAAAGGTAACAAATTTAATTCTTCTAAAGATATTTGCTTTCCTTTGTATTCTATGTAATCATTTGCACATACAAATATGTCATGTATCTCAATACATTCAACGATATTTAATGTTTCATCTTCTATTGGCATATTTATGATTGCTATATCAATATTACCATCTTTAAGTAAGGATATAAGTTCTCTACTAGTTCTATTTATTGTAGATACATGTATATGTGGGTATTTCTTATGAAAAATTTCCAAATACTTTAATAGAAAAAAACGTGCTGCTGTATCTCCTACTCCAATTTTTAATGAACCATATTCCAATTTTTTAAATTTATTTATTCTATCTTCACCTGATGCGATTAAGTTTAATGCAGTAGCAACATGTTCACTTAAAATTTTCCCTTCTGGAGTTAACTTTACACCTTTATTATTTCTATAAAATAATATAGTATCTAATTGTTCTTCTAATTGTTTAATTGATTGGCTTACAGCTGGCTGTGACATAAATAATTCTTTGGCAGCAACAGAAAAGCTCTTATGACTTACAACTGCATTGAAAACTTTATATAATTCAAGTTTTACGTTCATACATAACTACTCCTTATATCAAATATTAGTATTATTTATTTTACTTATGATTATATTTGAATTATAATATACATGGTACTAATATGACAATATTAATTCTTTAGGAGGATTTTAAATAATGGATAGATTAGTTGGAACTGTTTCAAGAGGTGTTAGAGCACCTATTATAAGACAAGGAGATGACTTAGTTAAAATAGTTGTTGATTCTGTCTTAAATGCATCAAAGAGTGAAAACTTTGAAGTTAGAGACAAAGATGTAATTGCTGTTACAGAAGCTGTTGTTGCTAGAGCACAAGGAAACTATGCTCATGTTGACAATATAGCGAAAGATGTAAAAGATAAATTTGGAGATGATACTGTTGGTGTTATATTTCCAATTTTAAGTAGAAATCGTTTTGCAATATGTCTAAAGGGTATTGCAAAAGGATGTAGAAAAGTTGTATTAATGTTAAGCTACCCTTCTGATGAGGTTGGAAATCACTTGATAAGTATTGATGAACTTGATGACAAAGGAATAAACCCTTGGTCAGATGTGTTAACAGAAGAAAAATATAGAGAACTATTTGGATATAATAAACATACATTTACTGGTGTTGATTATGTTGATTATTATAAAAATTTAATTAAAGAGTGTGGTGCAGAAGTAGAAATAGTTTTTGCTAACAACCCAAAAACTATACTTAATTACACAACAAGTGTTTTAACTTGTGATATACATACAAGACAAAGAACAAAGAGAATTTTAAATCAAAATGGTGCTAAAAAGGTATATTCTCTTGATGATATAATGACATCAAGTGTAGATGGTAGTGGGTATAATGACCAATATGGACTTTTAGGTTCAAACAAAGCTACAGAAGAAACTGTAAAATTATTCCCTATAAATTGTGATGAAGTTGTAAATAAAATTCAAAGCAATATAAAAGAAATTACAGGTAAAAATGTAGAGGTAATGGTTTATGGAGATGGAGCGTTCAAAGACCCTGTAGGGAAAATATGGGAGCTAGCTGACCCAGTAGTTTCTCCTGCTTATACAAAAGGCTTAGAAGGTACTCCAAATGAGGTGAAATTAAAATATTTAGCTGATAATGATTTTGCTGACTTATCTGGAGATGAGTTAAAAGAAGCAATTTCAAAATACATAGTTGAAAAAGATAATAAATCTGATGATTTAACAGGAAATATGGTTTCTCAAGGTACTACTCCAAGAAGACTTACAGACCTTATAGGTTCTTTAGCAGATTTAACTTCTGGAAGTGGAGATAAAGGTACTCCTATTATTTACATACAAGGTTATTTTGATAACTATACAAAATAATATATATTAAAGCATTTTATGTAATTTATTTAGATTAAAAACTAATATAGACCTCTTAATTGATATAACTTTACTGTATATCAATTAAGAGGTTATTTAATATTTACATAGTTTAATTTATTAATCTTTATTAAGAATTTTAATCTCTATTTATTTCTGAAATAATACCACTCTTTAATATTTGTTTTACTGGAATGATAACTGCAATAATACTAATAGTAATATTTAAAATAATCATACCCACATATAGAGACATATTTATATTGAAAACTGGATTTATATATAAATATACGCGTTTTACTATAAAATAAATCATAGATTGCCCAATAATACTTCCAATTACCATTATAATACTTGCATATAGTCCATATAAAAAACCTTCCCTCATCATCATAATCAAAAACTTATTATCTGTGATTCCCATAGCTCTTAAAATTCCAAATTCATGTCTTCTTGAAAAAACTAAATAACTCACTGTATTGATAATATGAAACAAACTTATGCTTAGAAGTACAAATACGATACCATATATAAACAATAATTTCTGGTTTAAATAAATATTATTTTTTTCAATAGCAATAGTATAATCTGTCACAATACATCGTTTTATATTATGTATAACATTTTTTATTTCTTTAGCTACTTCCATGCTATTGCTTTCTTTCGTCTTTTTTATACTGGCCATATTGTAATTTATGATATTAAAATTACTTTCCATCTGTTCATTTGTCATAACTATATCCATGCCATAATCGCCAATAAAGTATATATTATTTGCCATTACACGTTTTACAGTAGCAGCAACTACAAATTCTTTTACTGTATAATCATTTTTATCTTCTTCTTTAAACTTAATAGTCTCATCAGTAGGTTTCATTGTTTTTGGCACTTTAACTTTGATAGTATCTCCTGGCTTTATGTCAACTGCACCATATATACCAGTACCATCCATAGGAAGTCTAACAATCACTTTATTATTTTTAACCATGTCAGAATTATCAATTTTTCCATCAATAATATAAGGATTTAATCCTTTTAACATGTTAGCATTATATCCATAGATATTTGTCTTTAAAAGGTATCCCCCATCACTTTGTTTAGTGCAAATTCCATTGAAAAAATTCTTTATTCTGTAATCTTTTTCAAGAGGTTTAAAGAAATTTTTCCAAAGTAATTGTTCATCTCTAATGTGTATACCGCCAAAAAAATACCTTACTGGGTGAATACTTGATACACCTTCTACTTCGTTTAGTCTTGAAATTTTATCTTTTGGTATTCCTATATCAAAATCAGTTGTTTGCATAGCTATTTGATAATCAGAATTTAAACCATCATCAGCCTTCATTGTAAGCTCGTTATTATTTCTAGTAAGTTGTATAGAATAGCTAGAACATAGAAAAATAATTCCCCCAAGTGCTAATGAACACAAAATCCCTATAAACATTCCTTTTTTTTGAGTCATATATTTATGAGATAATACTGCTGTAATGTTAGAAAACTTTATACTTTTTATCTCTCTATTCTGTTTACTAATAACTTCAAAATTTTTCATTGACTCAATACTAGAATATTTGCTTAGCTTATATACAACTCGTACAGTGATTAAAATTAACAATAATGCTAAAAACAAAAATCCTAAGTAAATAGATTTTTCACTTATAAAAAATGACCCTGGAATAATATCACTACCTAAGAATATATGAGGAAATTGTTGATGTATTGTTGAAGCTACTCCTATGCCTAAAATACATCCTATAGGAAAACCTATGATAAAAAGTAAAAATAATTCTAAAAACAAGAGTAGTAAAAGTTGCTTATTATTAGCACCTAACACTTCTAAAACGCCATATTGTGATATTCTTTGAAGTATCGAAACATGGAAAATACTATATATTGCTGCTGCACTAAATATTCCAATAATCAAAACAATTGCATTTGTATTTAATTTTAAAGAATTTAAAAATTGAAATACACTATATCTTTCAAAAGTTATTGGAGGTTTTACACCAAATTCACTTGATAAATTCCAATTTACATAGGAACTTTTTTTCGATATACTAAATTCTCTCATAAATCTAGCACTCTGTTTTTTTATATTTTTATTTTCATCAAATTTTACATAAACCATATAATTACCATTTTCTTCAGAAAATGTAGAACTATCTAGAAAGCCCTCTAAAGCAGTTTCTGGATTTAAAATATCAGATAAAATCCCACATAACTTATAAGTTTTTCCGTCTAAATTTATCTCTGTTCCAATTTTTTCTTTTATATTTAAATTATTTAATGAATAGGTATCAAGTGCTATTTCTCCTTCTTTGCTAGGAAGCTTTCCTTTCAATAATTTTCTACCTGTCATATCTAAATAAGATGAATCCACATTTAAAAAATTCATAATGAAAGGTTCATCTATAGAACCTTTAGTATTTATGATACCAAGTCTATTTACAGTGTATTCATTTGATTTTTTGTCTTTCTTAATTTTTTGTAGTTGTTTATTATCTACCTTAAAATAAAAATGATAATCTCCATTATCCGCTCTTATTTTCTCAATTTTACTTTTATTTGCACTATTTACTAAAGAACCAATTCCTGTCAATAAGGCTACTGATAGTACGATGCTTAAGATTATAGATATAGATTGTTTTTTATAATGTTTAATATATTGAATTGCAAACTTCATTAAAGATATCATAGTATTTCACCACCATTATTTACTACAATTCCATCTTCAATATGTATAATAGAATCGCATATTTGTGCTATATTTTCATTATGTGTTACCATAAGTATTGTTTGGTGAAATTTTGCACTACTTTCTTTTAGTAAACATACTACTTCCATTGTAGTCTTACTATCGAGATTTCCTGTTGGTTCATCAGCTAGTATAAGTGCAGGTTTATTTGCTAAGGCTCTAGCAATTGCTACTCTCTGTTGTTGTCCACCAGAAAGTTCACTTGGAAATTTTAGACGTTTGTCCCAAATACCTAATGTATTCATTAACATTTCAATATAGCTATGATCTACATAATTTCCTTTATCCAATGTAACAGGAAGAGCAATATTATCATAGACATTTAATACTGGTATTAAACTGTAATTTTGAAATATAAAACCTATATTCCTTCTTCTAAATACAGTCAAATCCTTTTTTCTTAATTTAGATATGTTTTTACCCTTAATTATTACATCTCCTGATGATGGGCTATCCAACCCACCTATAATGTTTAATAATGTACTTTTACCAGACCCAGAAGTTCCAACTATAGCAGTAAATGTAGCCTTTTCAATTTCTATGCTTACCCCATTTAGTGCATTGACCTTGTTTTCATATTCTCCATAATGTTTTACTAAATGATTCGTCACTAATATACTCATTTTATTTCTCCTTTCAACATAACTTAAAATATAAGTTCTTATAAGATATTGTAAGTGACGATAATTACACCCATCCTACAAAGTTAATTTAAACTCTTACAATTTTGTAAGAAGATACTAAAACAACTTCCGCTTCCTAATTTGGATTCTACTATAATATTCCCTTTTTCTTTTTCTAAAATTAATCTTGTAAGATAGAGACCAATTCCTGTACCATTTTGATTTTCAACATTTTTACCTCTATAAAATCGTTTAAAAATATTGTTCAACTCTTTACCATCAATGCCTATTCCTTCATCTTTGATTATAATTTTAGTGTATAGTTCCATTTTTTCTACAGAAATAGTAATCATACTATTTGATGGTGAATATTTTATTGCATTTTCTAAGACATTTACAATTGCCTCTATAGTCCATTTTTTATTATGAAATAACTTTATATCTGAAAATATTTCTAAATTTATTTTTATGTTTTTAGATTCTGCTTTATTAAAAACAGTACTAATACTTTGAACAATAGTGTCTTTAATTAGTAGTTCTTCTGCTTCAAATTTGATAACCCCATCTTCTAATTTAGTCATCTTAAATAGAGACTCTAATAACCAGTCAATTTTAAAAGTTTGATTTTTCATTTTTTGTAAAAATTCTACTTTTTTTGATGTAGGAAGATTACTATTTTCTAAAAGTTCACAGTAAATGGTAATATTTGAAAGTGGTGTTTTTAATTGATGTGACATATTTGAAATTAAACTTTTAATTGCTTCCTTTTCTGATTTTGACTGCTCTACTTCTATCTCTATCATATCTTTAACTTTTTTTACTTGGTAAGAAATTTTTGATATTCTTGTATCTTTTGTATCTGGATAAGAAATTTCTTTACCTTCCAATAATTGATTTAGCATTAGACTTAATTCGTCACATGTATTTTGACTTTTTTTAATAGTTATTATAGCTATAATTATCATACATATTGCAACAAATAATAGTAACATATTTATTCCACCTCATTCCATAGATAGCCCATTCCATAAGCTGTTTTTATATACTTTGGATTAGATGGATTATCCTCTACCTTCATTCTAAGTCTTCTTATATTTACAGATATAATATTCTCATCAACATAATTTTCTTCACTATCCCATATATGATGTAAAATTTGTTCCTTCAATAATATTTGTCCTTTATTCTCAATTAAATAATTAATAAGCTTATATTCTACAGCACTAAGTTCCAAATCTACTTCATTTTTATACACCTTTAATAACTTTTGGTCTAATCTTATACCATTAGAATACAGCACTTTATTATTTGATTTTTTTCTTATTGCTACTTTAACCCTCGCTTTTAATACAGACAAAGAAAACGGCTTTGTGATATAATCATCTAAACCTATTTCTAATCCTGTTACCTCATCAATCTCTGAATCTCTTGCAGTAAGCATTATAATTGGAATATCTGACATTTCTCGTATTTGCTTACATATATCAAATCCATTTCCGTCTGGCAGATTACAATCTAAAATTATAAAATCTATATTTTTATTATTAAATATATGTAAGCCCTCTTGTTTTGTATAAGCTTTTAAAACATTAAATCCTTCACTTTCAAAAGCATAAAAAAGACCTTCATTTAAGTTTGTATCATCTTCAATAATTAATAAATTCAATTTTCTACTCCTTTTATTTTTAAATTTTTAAAATAGTATTTCTTCTTATCTTTTGTTAAAAATATATTGATACACCTATTTTACTAAAAAAACTGTAATTAAATTTGTTTTTTCTCAAATCTAGTTACAGTTTTTTATTTATAGACTATTCACCTTTAGAACATTCTCTATAAAAGGCTTTAATTGATTTTAAATCATTATCAGTTATAATATGTACACCACTTGCACTTAATAAATTAGCAAGACACTCAATACGTTTGAAATGTTTTTCTGTACTCTCATTAAACAATACTGGGTCTAACCAAATATTTATTAATATTATAAATACTTCAGACATTTCGTTTGGATAATCAGTTTTAAAAATGCCTTCTTCAACACCTTGTTTTATTAAGCAAGATAGTAAAGGGGTCATTTCAAGCGTAGATGCTCTTATACTCTTCATAAATAAGATAGGTTTTTTTTGGAGGCACATATAATCAATCAATTTTTTCCTTATTTCTGAACTAGATATGTGTAAGATAAATTCAGACACTTTTTCTCTAATCGTAAAGTTAGGATTATTTAATATTAACTTTAAATTTTCCATCTCTACTTTTAAATTACTTGATATAATCTCTTCGAACAGGAGTTCTTTATCTTTAAAATGGTAGTATACAGATTCTTTAGATATATCAAGAGTATCCACAATTTGTTGCATAGTTACATCATCATAGTCATTTTCTTCGAATATTTTCCACGCAACGTCTAATATCTGACTTCTCATCTTGTCAGAATGTTTATTTCTTGACATATAAATTCACTTCTTTCTTTATCAATTTATATTAATTGTTCATACATTTATTATAATAAGATTTTTTACAGTATGTCAATACACACCATTTAAAGACAACAAATCGTATTTATTCTTAAATTTCTTATTATTTATCATTAATATAATTTATATGTAAAAATATTATAAAACATATATAAATACATATTATTTAATTTAATGACGCTTAAATTGAAAATATAACCTTATTCTTATATAATTAAATTATGTAAGGATAAGGTTATATGATTTAATTATACTTTTACTAGGGGGAATAGAATTGAAAAGGGTTGATGAAAGAAATACTATGTTTGCAAGAGCAAATTATAAAAAAAATGGTTTTGCTTATAATGACTATTATGAGAAAAATCCTGAAAAAAAAGAAGTTGATGATAGTATAAGAAGTAGACCAAATTTATGTAGTGAAGGAACTATGACTTATAATGAGATAAATTCTCCAATGGCAAGTAGTGCATTTGACTTTTTATCTGATATAAAATCACTATGTGAAGGAAAAGTTTGTGACAATAAAGTGGATGTAGATGCAAAATCTATGACTAAAAAGATAAAAGGGTTTGCAAAGCAATATGGAGCTTCTGTGGTTGGTATAACTAGATTAAAAGATTATCATATTTATACAAATAGAGGTAGACATGAAGAAAACTATGGTGAGGAAGTTAATCTATCTCACAAATATGCAATTGTATTTGGATGTGAAATGGATAAAGAAATGATAAACAGAGCCCCGATGATATGTGAAGTTATAGAAACTTCAAAATGTTATGTAGGTGCATCTATTGTTGGTATGATTTTAAGTTATTACATAAGAAACCTAGGATATGATGCTAGAAATCATATGGATGCTAATTATCTAGTAATGCCTGTTTTTATAGCTCGTGATGCTGGATTGGGTGATATAGGAAGAAACGCAATACTTACAAATAAAGATTATGGTTCTAGACTTAGACTAGGGGTTGTTACTACAGATATTCCACTTATAGAAGATGAATATGTTGATTTTGGACTTGAAGATTTTTGCAAAGTATGTAAAAAATGTTCTTTTAATTGCCCTTCTCACTCACTTTCTAATGATATTAAAATTGGTGATGATGGAAAATATAATTGGGTGATTGAACATGAAACATGTTACATTAAATGGAGATATTTAGGCACAGACTGTGGTATGTGTATATCTGCTTGCCCATTTAGCCAAAACCTTGAAACTATAAAAAACACTACTTCTTTTAAAGGCAATAATGAGCTTATTGAGAAAGCTTTGGATGAATATACTTCAAAATTTGGTAAAAGAATATTTGTACCTGGAAATCCATCTTGGTTAAAATAATTTTATATATTTAATAAATAGTCTGTCCCATGATAAATTCTAGGACAGATTATTTATTAAGTATTTTATTTATATGAATATAATATGATAATTTAGCAACATTTTGATTATATAATTAGCTTTATATAGAATATTAAACATAAAAGGAGTGAATATATGAAAAAAATATTAGTAGTTGAAGATGATACTATATTAAATAAAACACTATCGTACAACTTAAATGAAGAGGGATATATGGTTATTTCAAAATTTACAGCTATATCTGCTTTAGAATCTATTGTTAAGCACAAATTTGATTTAATTATTTTAGATGTTAATCTACCAGATAGAAGTGGATTTGATTTGTGCAAGAAAATTAAAGAAAATTATGATATCCCTATAATTTTTTTAACTGCCAATGATATGGAATATGATATGATTAAAGGTTATGAACTTGGAGCTTTGGATTATATAACAAAACCATTTAATATCAATGTGTTTAAACAAAAAGTAAGAGCACTTTTAAATCATATTACAACAAAAACAAAACAAGATTGCTATGATGATGGATATCTCAAGATTAACTTTTCTGAGTTCTGTGCATATATAAATGACAATCAAATTGTATTTACACCATTAGAATATCGTACTTTAAAACTATTTATTGAGAATCCCAAAACCATTCTAACAAGAAAAATACTTTTAGAAAAACTTTGGGATATAGATGCTAATTTTGTAGATGAACATACTTTGACATCTGTTATAAGTAGAATTAGAAGTAAAATTGAAAAAGATAGCTCTCAATACATTAAAACAGTGTATGGTATGGGATACATGTGGATAGGTGAAAAAAATGAATTTTAAAAATTTTTCTTTTAATACTCTTTATTTAATAATTGCTGTTAGTATGGCTCTTACAGCTATTCTATTCAATATAGCAATTTATATAATAACTAATGATTTTAAAATAGTTGTTCTATTATTGATATACACAATAATATTCTCTGGTTTTATATTATTAATCATGCTCTTACTTCATAAAAAAATAACTCTATTTTGCTCTGAGATATGTTTAACCTTAGATAAGATGATGAATAGTAAAGATAATCTGGAAATTACTTTGGAGGAAGAAACACTTTTGTCACGTATTAATCATAGACTGATTAGAATGTATGAAGTCATTCAAGAAAATCGCCACAATATTGCTATGGAAAAAGCTGATTTACAAGAATTAGTTTCTGATATCTCTCATCAAATCAAAACTCCTATTGCAAATTTAAAGATAATTAATAATACTCTACTGAATCAGAATCTTAAAACTGAAATTCAAAATGAGTTTTTGATGGATATGCAAGGTCAATTAGATAAATTAGAATTTTTAATGCAGTCTATGATAAAAACTTCAAGACTAGAGACAGGTATAATTTCATTATCTAAAAAGAAGAATTCGCTTTATGAAACAATTGCGACTTCACTTAGTGGAATTTTATTTGATGCTGAAAAAAAGGACATTGAAGTTACAGTTGATTGTGATTCAAACTTATATATATGTCATGACAAAAAATGGACTTCTGAAGCTATTTTCAATATATTAGACAATGCAGTGAAGTACACAAGTCCTAAAGGTAAGATACATATATCTACAGAATGCTGGGTTATGTATGCTAAAATAGATATTACTGATACTGGAAAAGGCATATCAGAAAGTCACCAAGCAGAAATTTTTAAGAGATTCTATCGTGAGGAAGATGTACATGATATAGATGGTATTGGAATTGGTCTATATCTTTCAAGAAAAATTGTATCTCTTCAAGGTGGATATATCAAAGTTACATCAAAAATTGAAGAAGGCTCTACTTTTTCTATAT
Organism: Clostridioides sp. ES-S-0190-01; assembly: GCF_020658275.1. NCBI lineage: Bacteria > Bacillati > Bacillota > Clostridia > Peptostreptococcales > Peptostreptococcaceae > Clostridioides > Clostridioides sp. ES-S-0190-01. The sequence goes on from NZ_JACVWA010000037.1 coordinate 36,143, forward strand.
TTTTACCTAATAAATAAATTTTTAAATATTTTATTTGTGATAATTCTGCAACATTTTGATTATATACTGTATTTACAATATATAAAGGAGGTCTTTATAGTGAGTATTTTACAAGTAACAGACTTAAAAAAATATTATGGGAGAAATTCAAACATTACAAAAGCTCTTGATGGTGTGAGCATATCTGTTGAAAAAGGTGAATTTATTTCTATTGTAGGTACATCTGGTAGTGGTAAATCTACATTATTAAATATTATGGGAGGTTTAGATAATCCTACATCTGGAAATGTCATTATAAGAGGAAAGGATTTATCAACTATGAATGATGAACAACTTACAATTTTTCGACGTAGAAATATAGGTTTTATATTTCAAAATTATAATCTTGTTCCTTTACTTAATGTATATGAAAATATCATTTTACCAATTGGATTGGATGGTGAAACACTAGATAAAGACTTTATAAATGAAATTATAAGTTTACTTGTACTAGATGAAAAATTATATGATGTACCAGGTAATCTTTCTGGAGGACAACAGCAACGTGTTGCTATTGCAAGAGCACTTGTGACGAAGCCTGCTATTGTACTTGCTGATGAACCAACAGGTAATCTTGACAGCAAAACTAGTGCAGATGTATTAGGCTTACTTAAGATGACAAGTGAGAAATTTAACCAAACAATTGTAATGATTACCCATAATAATGAAATTGCACAATTAGCAGATAGAATCGTTCGTATTGAAGATGGAAAAATTTATAACTAGGAGGTGAAATATATGTTTAAAAATAATAATGGTGCTTTCATTAGAAAAATAGCATTGAATGATTTAAAAATTAATAAACTTAAATTTTTTCTTTCAGGTATTATTATAATGATTTCCACATGTTTATTATTAACAACTACTTTAGTTTCATATAATGGCTCTATGGATTTGGTTAATTCATCTCCCTATCATGCGAGATATCAATCTGTAAATGAAAAATCAAAAACATTATTACAGCAAAATAAAAACTTTAGTAGTGTAGGAGTTTATAAGTCACTTGGTAGTGAGATAAAATCAGATTATAGAATGTCAATGATATATGTAGATAACACTGCAATTGAGCTTCTGAATTTTCAACTATTAAAGGGCGGTATGCCAACAAATAAATATGAAATTGCTATTTCAGAAAAATATCTATCTGAACTTGGCTTGAATAAAGACCTTGGAGATAGCATTACATTAAAATATCGCGACGATATTACTAACAAAGAAATACAAAACGATTTTATTATTGTTGGATTTGTAGAAAATTACTATCAAGATAATGCTAAGCAATACTATACAGTTGTTTCCAATGATTATCTCAAGGATATGGCTTCTACACCTTTACAAATCAAAAGTAATAATTTTAATGAAGCAACTCCAAACACTGTAGATGTATTAGTTAGATTATCAAAAGAAAATACAGAAAAATCCCCTACTTTAATTAAGACTCAATTAAGTGAAATTGGTTCCTCTTTAAATATTAAAAAACATAATATATATTTAAATGATAATTATATTGAATCAAATTTAATTGATGGTGAACAAGTTATTACAGTTTTAATAGTAGGAGTAATTATTCTTTTTTCTAGTTTGTTTGTTATTTATAGTATTTTTTATATTTCAGTTGTTAATTCAGTTCAAATGTATGCAAAGTTGAAAGCACTTGGTATGACTTCTTTTCAGTTGAAAAAGATTATTTACCTACAAGGAAATATTTTATCTATTATTTTTATTCCAATAGGCATTATATCTTCCTGCATAATTACATATATAATTCAGCCTTTAGCATGGCAAATGACTACTGACTTATTTATTATTCTAGTATTATCAATAGTAATATTTTTGACTGTAAGAATTTCTTTAAATAAGCCAGCTAGAATTATTTCAAAAACTTCCGCTATTGAAGCTATGCAATACACAGAAATTAAATCTAGAAATAAAATTAAAACACTTAATTATATAAATATTAAAAATTTAGCACTAAAAAATATTGAGGTAAATAGAAAGAAAAATTTAATAGCATTGATTTCATTGAGTATTAGTGGAATATTATTTATTTCAATTGCTAGTCTGTCTAATTCTATAGATTTTAATAAACAGATGTCTCAGACATTCGTTTATAATGAAAATTATATTATTGGAAATAAAATTGACAATTTGTATGAACGAATTACACAAATTCAGCAAAATAATCCATTTACAAACACTCTTAGAAATGAAATCAAATCAATTTATGGAGTACAAAAAGTAATTGAATCTAAAGGAATAAAATGTGAAGTTATATACCCTTCTATTAAGGATAAAGATGGAAGTAATGTTACAACTTTGATTGAAAGTGTCACACCAGAGCTTGCAAAATCATTCCAAAAGTATATTGTAAATGGTAAAGTTGATTATAAGCAATTGGATTCAAACAGCTTGATTGTAAATAAATATAGGACAAAATCTTATGGAGTTGATTTGAAAATTGGAAATACAATTACATTTAATATATTTAGTGGAAATGACATCATCAAAAAACAAATGAAAATAGTTGGAATAATTGATAATTCAAATACAGGATGCATGTTCTTTACTTCAGACAAGGCTTTAGATAAAATAACACCATATAATACAAATTTACATTTTTCAATTTTATCCGATAAAAAGTATTCAAAAGAAGTTGAAGAAAAACTATTAAATATTATTCAAAATAATTCAAATTTAATCCTTTATTCATATGATAGCGATTATAAAATGCTAACTAGAGCTTTTAAGTATATGATTATAGCTGCATATGTATTTGTTGGTTTAATTTCCTGTTTTGGTATCCTTAATATGACAAATATCCTTGTAAATAGTGTATTAACTAGAAAAAAAGAGTTTGCCTTACTTCAGGCGGTTGGAATGACAAAAAAACAGTTGCGCAAAATGCTCTATCGAGAAGGTTTAAATTTGAGTATTAAAGCTGTATTTGTATCAATTACATTGGGTTATTGTGGTTCAAAATTACTCTGCTTTTTTATAAAAGATGTTGTTAGATTAGACTTCATTAGTTTCAATTTCTCTATACTTTCTATTTTAATTTTTTCATTTATATTAATAGGCATGCAAATATTAATAATTGAATTCCTTATAAGAAATCTAGAAAAACAATCAATTACAAAACGTTTACGCTCTCAATAAAAATATATATAAAAATAGCTACTTTTATACTACACTCAACATAGATTTTCAAGATTTAGAGGGTCTGAAAACTTTGATTTTACGACCCTCTGTTTGTTTTTTAACTTCTATTATTTATTTTCTGAATATATCAATAGCATGACTCGTAACGCCTATTAAATCTTCGCGTTCACAAGTAGCAAAGTGATATTTCAAATATAACTCAAATTCTTCATCATCCATAGCATCGACTGCTTCACGCATACATAGGGCTAAACCATCCGATGCGACGTAATGCAGTCTTGTTACAGGAAAAACAGACATCAAATCGTCAATGTTTTCTTTACGGACAAGTTCAAACAAATCCTTAGGACCTGACTTGGTAGCAAATGTCTGTGGGTCAATCAAGCCCTTTTCAATATATTCAGCTACATTGATATTTCCTCGGTTGAACCCTTCATCAATAAGGCAGCCATCAGATATAACATATGCAGCAAAAATCACACCACCATGTTTTGTTACACGGATAGCCTCATGTAGAGCTTGTTGTTTATCCTCTTTGCTATAAAGATGATACAACGGACCTAACAACAATGTAATGTCATATTCATTGTCTGAGAAAGCAGACAAATCCATAGCATTACCTTGAGTAATAGTTATATTTTCATTTGATTGAATATTTTTACGGAAAATTTCTATGTTATGTTCGACCAATTCGACTGCATCAACGTCATATCCCTGACGTGCCAGCGTGTGAGAATATCGACCAGTTGCAGCACCAATTTCAAGCACACGGTCGCTAGGTTTTAAGTACTTTTCAATATAATGCATAGTAGTTAGGAATTCAACTGTTCCATGCTTTAATGCCAACCGACTATCTTCGTCGTAATTATTGTAAAAATCAATTAAGTATTGGTTTATTTTCATATTGCACCCCCTTATGTATTAGTTAGTAAACATCAAATAGATAAATTCCAATCATTTTTTTCTTGTCTTATAAAAGCTGATAATATATTTTTCAACATTTTTTCGGCACTATTTCTATCTAATGTCAATTTTTTCGTTGCTGTTAAGACAGCTATGCCATGAGTATAAAGAAATAAATCTAAAAATATGACTTTTGCACATTCTAACTCTATTCCAATACTTTCAGAAAAAAGCCTTGCCTTTTTTTCATTATCAATTTCTTTGTAGAAATCATTTGGATCTTCCATCATCAAATCTAAATCGTTTATAAACAACAACTTAAATAAATGTGTTTCTTCTTGAGCAAATTCAATGTATGAAAGTGGAAGTAATAAATATTGACTGACATTTTCAGAATTATGATAATTAATAACATACTGATTATAGTATTCATATGCAAAAGCAAGAAATTCACCTTTTAATTCATCCATATTTTCATAGCAAGTAAAAATTGGTCGAGTGGAACATTGTAATTTACTTGCGATACTCCTTGCATTTACAGTTTCAAATCCTGTTTCTCTTGTAATATCCAAGACAATATTCAAAATCATTTCTTTCGTTATTTTTGCTTTAGGTGGCATATAAATTCACTTCTCCATTAAATTTTTATAAAATACATACGTTATATAACAATTGTTGCACATTAAAAAAATTATGTCAAGAAATAGTTTTGCATTTTTTATCATTCCTGAAGCTGACAAATAAAATATGAGTTGCAATTAATCTATTAATAGACGATTGCAACTCATATTTTACTTTAAATACTTTTCTTTTTACATGATATTTCATATACATAATCTTCTGATGAATTAATATCACTTTCTTTTGAATTAATATTACTTTCTTTTCTTTTTTTAGAATCAATTAAGACAAAATATAGTATAAAACCTACAACAAGTCCCCAGGTTCCACCTTTAGCAGCAATCACGCCACCCATCAGCCCAATTAATCCTCTCTCTACGCCAGTATCACATAGTTCCATTGATAGTTTAGTACATAAGTAACCTTGAACTAAAAGTGTCACTGATAATGCTAATGGTATAAGAGGCGTAGCTATTTGGGCAATTGGATAAAAGCAGATAAAAATAGCTGAAACCCATACCAACGTACCCATACCACTAAAAATAGACTGCATTGCTTCCTTTCCAACCTTATATCTTTGAGCAACACTTCCAGTAAGAGTTGCAGCTAATGGACCACACATAGCTATATATGGAGAAATAACTGCCATAACAATATTTCTTATCCCACTTATAATATTAGACCTATTAGAATTAAAATCAATATACTCATCTGTTCTGTTTTTACTTTCAGAAAGAACTAAATTTTCACCTGTTATAAAATCACCAAATGCAATTATATATATCATGAAAGCCATTGGCAATCCTTGTATAAATAATATTAGACTTGGAAAACCTATTCCAAAAGGAGATACTGTATCTATTAATTTTTGAAAATCCATTATATAAATAATATTTTCAAAATTAAAGCTAGGAATTCCTATTTCTTTACTAAATATTCCTATAATTAAACTCACTAAAATAGCTGGAACCACTCCATATTGACCTAATCGAAATAAAAGCTTATTCTTTACTTTTAGAGCATCGAATTTTTCAGAAAACATTACAAAGCAAGCAACTAAAATCCCAACTGTTATAGATATTGGATAAGATTCAAATCTGCCTTTAGGGCTAAATTCTGCTATTACAGTTGATATACCAACTCCCATAAGTATTCCACCTTTGATGGAATTTGGGATTCTATTTACTAGTTTTCCAGCTATACCTGTTATACCCATTAAAATAAATATAATTCCTAAATCTATTTGTAAAGCTGTTAATGCTTGTATTCTTTCAATACCAATATTGAACTTTAACAAATATGCAGTTGTAAGAGTTATAGAAGCTGTAATCCAGCCAGGAACTACTGGGTCTCCCATAAAAACATGCAGGCAATACAATATTGAGTTAATGATAGCCATACTCCATGCTACTTCATAGGGTAATCCTAATATTTGCGTGCTAAGTCCAATAGTTCCTAAGCTTGTCATACTTGATATTATGCCTTGAATAGCTTCCGGTTTCTCAAATCTGTAATGTATAAATGGAATTCGTATCTTAAACATTCCAAATTTTATGTGAGGCTGTTCACTTCTAGTGAGTCTTTCCATAATTTCACTCCACCTTTCAATAACTCTTATTAATTGTTTATAAATTATCAATCTTGTTAAAACTAGTATATAACATATAAATTACATAAACAATAAATTAAAATTGTAAAATTGATAGATTTTGTGCATATATAGAAAGATATATCCATTTTTATTTTTTTATATCGATTGATAAAGGTTCTTTATAAAATTCAATAGTTCTTTTCCATGATTCAAACTGTCCTTTTGCATTACCTTTTACAGTTCCTCCTGAAGAAAATATTCCTCCAGCCATATTCATAGATAAAGTTTCACTTAGAGGTACAATATATGGAATTGGTAAAGGATGTCCCATCTTATCATATGTTAATAGTTCCACATTATATTGGTAATTATTTCTTTTAAGTTTTTCTATGATTTCTACACAACCATCATAACTATTCCAAATATTATCTTCTTTTCCAGAAATCATAAGAATGTCAGCTTCAGAATTTTCTACTTTTATCCTAGCCTCTTCTTTATTGTCTGCCCTTTCAATACTTTTCTTATAAGTACTGGCAAATCCAAATGGAATTCCTTTTTCTATATCTTTTTTCTGGTCTTCAAAGAATATATTATTGTCTACCTTGATATATGGAAGTGGCTTACCTTTATATGACCATGATGAAGTATCTTTTCCATTCATTTGTCCATCAAGTGCTTGAAAACAATACGCATGAGGCTGTGATACTACTACTTTTTTAATTTGTTTATATCTTGAAGCAAGTAAAAGTGCTAACTCACCACCTTTTGATGTCCCATGTACAAATATTTCTTTAGTATTAGTGATTTCATCTTCACTAATCCATTTAAATATTTTTTCAAAGTATTCTAATGGTACTTCTTCTAACTTACTTGGCAATCCTTCTAGAGCAAAATAAGCAACTGCTAGTACATTGAACCCTCTAGATGCAAGTGGAGCTGCCAGGAGTTCTAAAGCATCTAAATTTCCATCAGAACCCCCTAAAACTAAAATTGTTTTATTACTAGAGTTTTGTTTATAAAATAATTTTCCTATAAATTCATCAGATATATCTTTTGTGATAATATCTTCTGTTTTGAACAATCTCTTCAACTTAACTTCTTTTCTTTCAATATCAGATTCAAATATCATATTCATGATTATTGGTTTATCAATAGATATATTTTCTGCAAAATTTTCACCTTCAGTTTTTGATTTTTTCAGAGAATATATTAACCCCATGCAGTCAGTAGTTTTATAAGTCCCTTCTACAGGTTCAATTGAATCTAAATCCACTTCTCCTTTTTCATTTGAATAAAATACCCCATAAGATGAGAATTCCTCTCCTTTACACCATGGAAATTCCATTTTCATAGATACTCTTAATTTACTATTTGGAATTAAGCCTGAAACTATAACTTTAATTTTATCATCTACAAGTGATTCTGCATTGTATATATTTACTTTCATAATTGATTCCTCCATGTAATAATTATTGCTCATGATTTATATATTTGAAATAGCTTTCTTTAGCAAGCTATGAATAATCCAAATATAAGACATCATGTTGACTATTTCATTATATCAACTCGAACCAATTTAGTCAATATATTGTCTTTTCTATTTACTTAAAATTATTTTAGTAATATGAGCTATTCGTAATTTAAAATTTTGCTTATATTGAGTGATAGAAAAAATAAAACCACTCCTTTAAAGAAATGGTTTTATCTAGAAAATATAAATTATTTTTTAGTAAGCTTAATAAGTATTTTTTATTTAAAATTTTAGTACAAACATGTATTTCTTTATTTATAAATTTTACAAAATTTATGCATTGGCAAAAGTGTATATGGCATTAACCCTTGCTATATATAGATTTTCATCACTACAACCAATATATTTAGCATACTTTTCAATCTTCTCTCTTGCATTTTCAGCATCACTTTCATCGCTCTCTACTAGTTCATTTATATAAAGGTCCATTAAAGAAGCCTTATATTCTTTTATATTATATCCTAAAAATTCAGTTAATCTTTCAATCTCCTTACTAAAATCTCCATCTTCCTTTACCAAAAACTCGTATACATCTTCTCTATATGGATTTAATGTTATTATTTGTTTTACAACCTTACACTCATCTGCTTTTCCAATAAAACCATCTTTGTAATTATTAAACAAGGCATTAGATTTTTTTATAGATTCTTCATCAATATAAGAATGGACTTCACTGACTCTATTTTCTATAAGCGCATCTATTACAGCATAATGAATTTTGAAACAATCATTATACAAATAATTGCTCATTTTTTTTACTGTAGATTCTATTTCTAAAAAATTTGCATGATTATTTTTTTTATTCTTATTTGGTATGATAAAAGTTTTATTTAAGTTATTAAAAAGCCTTTTAAAATCTAAATATTTTTCACAATAAACACTTTTAAAAGTATCAATATCTATAGTTATAATTCCAAAACTCACTATAGTCTCGATTCCTTTCTTAAAAGATTCCTCTATATATTTTTCTCCTAGATTTAGACCTCTATCTGATATTTGTTTTAGATTTTGAAAATTATTTAAACAATCTCTCTCAAAGTTTTTAGAAATTTCTAAAGCATACAATTTAAAAATTTTTCTTATCTTATTATAATTATTTTTTGTATCATCAAACCTGATAATAGCTCCATTTACATCAAATGTAATCATTGAGTTTTAACCTCCCCCATTAGTTTCATCAATAAAATAAATTTAATATAAACTTTATAATCATAATATTAAACTTATTTCTACTATAATTATTAATTTGATGATGAAAGCCATTTTCCTTCTAAATAAAAAATTTGTCTAAAGTTTTTAAAAAAATTAGACAAACTTTAAGTTTTTAATCTCTAAATTACTCCAAATACACCAAATAATATTGGTATAAATATGGCTGGTAATAGATTTGCTACTTTTATATTTGTTAGCTTAAGTACATTTAAACCAAGTCCTATAATTAATAAACTTCCTGCAGCTGTCATTTCTGTAACTACAGGGTCACTTAAAAATCCATTTAAAAATGATGCCCCTAAACATATAATACCTTCATATAAAAATACAGATACAGCAGAAAACATTACACCTATACCTAAAGAAGCTGTAAATATAACAGAAGCTATCCCATCTATTACTGATTTTACAAATAAAGTATCATGGCTTCCTGTAAGTCCACTTTCTAACGAACCAACTACTGCCATAGCCCCTATACAAAATAACAAACTAGATGATATAAAACCTTCAGCAATAGAATCCTTTTTATTGCCTTTAGAAAACCTACTCTGCAAAAATGCACCTAATTTATTTACCCATTTATCAATATCTATTAACTCTCCTATTAAAGCTCCTAAAGCTATAGATATTATTGTCACTAGTGTATTCTTTCCCTCTAGTGCTCCTGATATCCCTATATATAATACACATAGGGCAATTCCATTCATTATAGTATCACTTACTCTTTGAGGTAAACCACCTTTGATTATAAGACCTACTATACACCCACCTGCGATTGCTAGACTATTTGCTATTACTCCAAACATTTTTTCTCCCCTCGATTAGTTAATTAAATTTTGCTTAAGTTCATTAAAAACTTAAATGTCAATGATTTGTAGTGGATATTCCAAATATTCCAAAAATTTTTCAAATCCTTTTTTTGATATATTTACAGTTTTAGTATTTATATTTGGATGAAAATTTAAATACTCTTCTTTAATTACATCCTCATCTATGTAAAGCTCTACTTTTCTTTCTGTATCATTTACTAATGAAAAAGGATTTACACTTCCAGGAAGAAGTTTAAGTACATTGTATAATCTTTCAGGCGAAGCAAATGATAACCTAGAACTTCCTATTTTTTCTTTAACTGAATTTAAATCAACATGTTTATCCCCTCTAACTACAATTAGATAGTATTTGTTTCCTTTAGCATTTCTTAAAAATAAATTTTTACACTGACATCCTTTTGTTATATCATTTAAAATTACTAACTGCTCTGCTGTATATACAGCTTCATGTTCTACTACCTCATATTTAATATTTAACTTATCTAAAATATTGTATATTTTAGTTTCATTTAAATTTACTTCAGTTGCATCTGATAATTCTGTTATTTTATCTTTTACATCACTCATCATGCTATATTCTCCTTTAATACTTTGTATATTACACTTCTCCTGTTTTATAGTAAATATTATTCTACTATGGCTATTGCTCTTACTGGAGCACCATCAGCGTCATTATACTTAAATGGAGCTGCTATAAATAGAAATCTTTCTGGCACAGCTTCTAAATTTGTAAGATTCTCTATTATTATTTTACCTTTTTCAAATAAAATGTGATGTACCTTAAAAGCTGATGTGTCGTATCTATCTACAGATAACATATCAATTCCTATTCCCTTTAGATTACTATCAGCTATATAGTTTGCAGCCTCTTCTGTTAATGTAGGATAACCTACATAATATTGCTTTTTATCCCAAAACTTTGACCAACTTGATTTAAATATTATAAACTCACTACTTTTTATTTCATCTTCATATTTTTTTAGATATTCTAATTCTATGTTTTTGCTTCCTTGCTCAAGTTCTAATACATAAGCCTTACCGACAAAATTTTCTATATCCAATGTATCTAAGGATTCACCTTTAGTATACATATGTTTTGGTGAATCCATATGAGTTCCATTGTGAGAAAATACACTGATTAATGTTTCTTGATATCCATTTTCTTCAATAATAGCTACTTTTTTTATATCAGGTCTATTAGTCTCTGCATATACAGGCATATCATTATGTGTCACATGAGTTAAATCAAAAACCTTCATTTTTTATACCCCCTATGTTTTATTTTCTATTATATACCTAAATTCACTTTATTTCTATTGGATTTTATCCTATTATTGCCAAATTAGTATATACTTTTTATAAAATTTAATGGGTTCATAGAAAAATCTTGAAAAGAATTATCAGTAAATATAACATCTTCTCCTAAAAAACGCTTATATCTTCTTTCTTCTTTTTTTAAAGTAATCCTTTGTTTTTGTGAATGATTATTAAACACCATTATTTTAAGAGGTGTTTTTCCACCATTTGTTTGTACTCTTTTTAACATATATTTTATATGCATATCAGCCTCTGGAAATGAATACCCACAAAATACCAGAAGGTCAGCCTCTCTCAAAGTTTTTTCTGTCTCATTCCAAACATTACTTAAAAATATATTTGACATATTCTTAAAATATGTTGGTGGAACTATGATTGGTTCTGTCAGTTCTCCACACTCCAAACATTTTGTTTCTGAACTATTTTCAATTAGTTTCATAACACCACCTTCATGTGGTGTAAGAGTTAAACTGTTGCAAATAGGACAGTAAAGCCAGTTCAATGAACCATGTATCTTATAGAGTTTAATTAATGGTTCTTTTGGTTTTCTCCAGTTTAATTCTTCCTTAAAATTAGTAAATTCTACACCATAATCAAGCATAATAGGCAAATCATTTTTATCTCTTAAGCCAGTAACTGTATTGTCTATATGTATATCATAATTTGCACTAATAAAAGTTGTATCAAGGAGTAAATCATTTTGTAAAAGATTTTCAACTAAAAGTTTGTGATATTTATTATCTGTTCTAGGTGTATTATGAATTGCTTCAGCCATCAATAGTATTAAATACTGTCTTAAAAAACGTATACTATCACTTCTATTATTTAAATTTTCAAGTCCAAAATTTCTAAAGGCTTCTCTTCTTTGTTCTGCTAAATCTAAAAGCCCTAAAACTTCTTCAAATGTTGGAAAATTTGCATTATCTAGATTATCTTTTCTTATGTCAATATTAAACATTTGTTTAAAAAAGGCATACAATTCTCTATTCATATCAGTATCATAATTTTTAGGTTTTAATTTCTTAAAGTATTCACTAAATAATTCATTTTGAATGGGTAAATTTTCTGCAGCTGAAGCTCCTGCTCCCAAAAATATAGCTATTTTCATATAATTCCTCCTATATAAACATTACTATTATTTTTTATATCTATTAAATATTTATCTTATTAACTTATTTAATAATACAACAATAAAGCTGTCTTTTACTAGAAAAAATCCTATTACAAGACAGCTTTATATTTATATTTAAATCTTTAATAATTCATAAATAGAAAGAGCATATATTTGAGCAGCTTTTACAATATCCTCTACTATCAAATGTTCATTAGCTTGATGCTCAGTTTCTGGTTTCCCTGGGAAAATAGCTCCAAAGGCAACACAATTGTCTAAAGCTCTTGCATAAGTTGCTCCTCCAGATGAAAGAGGTGTTCCATCAAGACCAGTTTCCTCTTCATATACTTTTCTCAATGTTTTAACAAGAAGTGTATCTTCTGGAACATAAATTGAATCTAAGAAATCATATTCTTTATAATCTAAATTATATTTATCTGTTATTTTCTTTAGTTCTTTTACAAAATCATCTTTTTTATATGTTACAGGAATTCTTACATCAATTCCAGCAAATTCTTTTTTACTATCAATAGTTACTTTACCTATATTTACTGTTAATTTTCCTGATACATCATCCTTGCAATTAGGAACTATATTGTTTCCATTAGCATCTTCACCAATAACTTCTGCTAAAAACTTAATTATATTAGAATCTATTCCTATATTATTAAGAGCTATACAAAGTCTAGCTACTGCATTTATACCAGTATCACTAGCTGCTGAATGAACACTTTTTCCTATTATACATATTTTATTGCCTTCAACAGTGTATTCAAAACCTAATTTATCTAATTCTTTTTTTAACTTATCAGAATATTTTCCAATATAAACTGCTTTTCCTGGAACTGCATTTAAAGCCTTCCCAACTGATAATTCTATATCACTTTTACTCTCACATGTTAAATGAACTTGTAAAAGACCTTTTTCTGCATTTGTTATTGGAAATCTAGAATCAGGAGTAAATCCATAGTCTGGTACTTCTTCATTATTTTCTTTGTATTTATTTATACATCTCCAAAGATTTTCTTCATCAGCTCCAAAAATGAATCTTATTCTCTTATTTAAATCTATATTTAAATCCATAAGAGCTTTTACTGCATAAATTGCTGATATTGTAGGTCCTTTATCATCTTGTGTTCCTCTTCCATATAACTTACCATCTTCTAAAACACCTTCAAATGGTGGATAATTCCAGCTTTCTAAGTCACCTTCTGGAACTACATCAACATGACCAAGTATACCTATCATTTTTTCACCTTGTCCTATTTCTGCATAGCCATAATATCCATCTTTATATACTGTTTTAAACCCTAAAGATTTACATAAGTCTAAAATACCTCTTAAAGCCTTATCTATATTTTCTCCAAATGGGAAATTTTTAGTTGGCTCAGATATAACACTAGGTATTTTTACACTTTCTTGTATTGAAGAAATCATTTCATCTTGTAGAGAACTTACTTTTTCTTTAATTTGTTCTTTCATAATTATCACCCTTCAATTCTCATCATAATATACTAGTAAATATTTTGACCTTTTAAAAGAAAAATATGCTTACTTTTTTAGTTTTTTTATAAATTCAATTGCTTTTAAAGTACCCATTTTAGAGTGGTCAAATGTAAGCCCTCCTTGGAAGTAAACATTATAAGGAGGTCTTATTGGAGCATCTGCACTTAGTTCTATAGAAGAACCTTGTATAAATGCTCCTGCTGCCATTATAACTTCACTTTCATATCCAGGCATATCCCAAGGTACAGGTTTAACATAAGAATCAACTGGAGCAGCTTCTTGTATTCCTTGGCAAAAACTTATGACTTCATCAGCATTATTAAGTCTAATACACTGAATAATATCACTTCTTAAATCATCATGTTTTGGCAATACATCATATCCTAATTTTTCAAAAGCTCTTGAACAAAATATAGCTCCCATCACAGCTTGAGATACTACATAGGGTGCTAGGAAAAATCCTTGAAGAACATTTCTAGTAGTTCCAAAAGTAAGACCACATTCTTTACCTATTCCAGGAGAAGTCATTCTATATGATATAAGCTCAATTAAATCTTTTCTACCAGCTATATACCCACCTGTTAATGCAAGTCCACCTCCAGGATTTTTTATTAGAGAACCAGCCATAACATCTGCTCCAACATCAGTTGGCTCTTTAGTATCTAGAAACTCACCATAACAGTTATCAACCATTACTATAACTTCTGGTTTAACAGATTTTATTACATCAATGGCTTCTTTTATATCACTAATTGAAAGTGATTTTCTCCAAGAATACCCTTTTGACCTTTGTATCATAACAAGTTTAGTTTTATCATTTATTTTTCTTTTAATTCCTTCTAAATCTAAATTTCCATCTTCTAAAAAATCTACATCATCATATGTAACACCATATTCTTTTAAAGAGCCTTTTTCTTCTCTTATACCTATAACACCCTCTAAAGTATCGTATGGTCTTCCAGTAACAGATAGAATTTCATCTCCTGGTCTGACTATTCCTTGTATACATAAAGTGAGTGCGTGTGTTCCATTTACAATTATTGGTCTTACAAGAGCATCTTCTGTATTAAAAACTTTTGAATAAATTTCCTCTATTTTTTCACGTCCAATATCATTATATCCATATCCTGTAGTCCAATTAAAATGCATGTCACTTAATTTAGATTCTTGCATAGCTTTTAAAACTTTATATTGATTGTATTCTCTTATTTCTTTTATTTCCTCAAACTTATATTTTATATCTTCCATTATTTCTTGTGATAATTTAAAAGTATCATCATCTATCCCATAGTAACCTTTCAATAATTCTTTTGTCTCATTAAGCATTTTATCACCTGTCTCTTTGTTATTTTATTTAAACATATCAAAGGAGACTATTTTACTAAAACAAATAAATTGTAGTTTATAAGTTAGCATAAGTCTCCTTTTAATTATCTTAAATTAAATTAGTTATCTATTGTTATTGTTGTTATTATTTTGATTTTGATTAGTTAAATTAATATATTTACCAGGTTGTATAGTCGAAACAGCATGTTTATAAATCATGTTTTGTTGTCTATTGTCCCCTTCTATCAATATTATATAACTGTCAAATCCTTTTACAAGCCCTTTGACTTGAACTCCATTGACTAAATATATAGTAACAGGTATCCTTTCTTTCCTAGCATTATTTAAAAACAAATCTTGTAAATTTAAAACTGTATTTTTCATTAGATTTGTACCCTCCCAAGATTAAATTGAACATCTAAAATATTCCTATCTTATATTCTATATAAGTTATGATAAATTTTCAATATGAAGTTGTATACTTAAAAATTTATATATATTATTTTATAGAATTTTTAATATATATAATTATTTCATTTTTTAATAAATCTATATCTTCATATTTATCCAAATCAAACCATTTTGCTGTTTCATATCTTTTAAACCAAGTTATCTGACGTTTTGCATACCTTCTAGAATCCCTTTTTATTATTTCAATGGCCTCTTCATATGTATATTCTCCATCTAGATACTTCAACATCTCTTTGTATCCTATACCTTGCATTGATATCATATCTTTTTTAAATCCCATATTTAGGAGTTTTTTAACTTCTTCAACTAAACCACTCTCTATCATGATATCGACTCTCATATTTATTCTTTCATACAAATGCTCTCTATCTCTATTCAAAACTATTATTATAGGTTGATAATCGTCATTAAATTTTAAGTCACTTGAAAAATCATTCATTTTATTACCACTTAAACAAACTTCAAGTGCTCTTATAACTCTCTTTGTATTGTTTTTATGAATTCTATCAGCAGCTTCTTCATCAAGTAATTTTAATCTATCATGCATGTAATCTATTCCATTCTCAAGAAGTTGTTTTTGAAGTTCTTTTCTTAATTCATTATTAGCATCAGATTTTGCAAAATCCATATTGTATATTAAAGAATTGAGATAAAGACCTGTTCCTCCAGTCACTAAAACACACTTTCCCTTTTGATTTATTTCAGATATATATTTTTTTGCCCTTTGTTGAAATTCTGAAACTGAAAATGGATAGTCAGGTTTAACCTCATCTATAAGATAATGCTTTACTCCTTGCATTTCCTCAGATGTAACTTTTGCACTTCCAATATCCATATATTTATATATTTGCATAGAATCTGCTGAAATTATCTCTGCATCCATATCTTTTGCTAACTTTATTGACAAATCAGTCTTTCCAACAGCAGTTGGACCTGTAAGTATTATAAGTGGTATTTTTTTCATAACATTCCTTTCCATATATTTTAAATATCCAAAATATTTTACATAATTCTTTTAAACATTTTTTCTATTTCGGTCTTAGAAATTTCAACCATTATAGGTCTGCCATGAGGACACGTAAATGGATTCTCACAATTTTCTAATTGTTCCAATAAGCTTTTTATCTCAATATCATATATTTTATCATTTGCTTTTATAGCAGACCTACATGCCATAGATGCAAATCTCTCACCTTTTAAATCATAATTACTTGTAATCTCATCTATATTATCAATTATTTGAAGTATAAACTTTTCAGTTTCTGGAATTCCAAATATAGTTGGAACACATCTTATCATTACATGATTGTTGCCAAAAACTTCTAATTCGAAACCAAATTTCATAAATAACTCTAAATTATTTTCAATTTGAAGCATATCTACATTTGATACTTCAAGAATTACTGGGTCTAAAAGTATTTGCATATTGATATCTTGTCTATAGAACTTATCCATATATCTCTCATACAAAACTCTTTCATGTGCAGCATGTTGGTCTAACAAATACATAGAATCATCTTTACTTAGAATTATATAAGTATTAAATACGACTCCAATTACAGAATATCCATATAAAGAAAATCTTTGTTTTGAATTAGTTAAATATTCCTCTTGGCTGTCTTTAATACTTCTTTCTAAATAATTACTATCTTCATTTTTAGAACTATCAATTTGTTTAGGCCTATCAACTTGAAATTCTTCTTGTATATTGTCATTTACAACCTCTTCTTCTAAAGAGCCCGTATTTTTTAATTCATTTTCTATATTTGCATTTAAAACTTCGCTTACAGAAGGAAATTCGTCTATTGGTTTTTCACTTGATAAACTTACAACTTCAATGAATTCATCTTTCTCTTTAGTTGTATTATTATTTTTTGAATTAGCTTCAATGAAGTTCTTATTTTTAAATTCATAATCTGTACTTTTTTCTCTACTATTGATAGCAATTCGAGGCTGCGTTTTTTTATCATTATATGTAGCATACTTTCCAATAAGGTTAGAATGTATTAATTTAACTTTTAAAAAATCTCTTAGCTCTATATACACTTCTTGTTCTTTTTCAAATTTAACTTCAAGCTTATTAGGATGTATATTTACATCAATACCTGCTGGGTCTACTTCTATATTTAAAAAACAAACAGCATGCTTACCTATTGGAATTATAGACTTATAACTTTCAGTTATTGCATCTATAATTATTTTACTTTTTACAAATCTTTTATTTATATAGATATGTTGCAAGTTTTTATTGGAACGATAGATGTTATTATTTCCTATATATCCATCAATTTTAAAGTGATTGCATTTAAATTCTATATTTATTAGGTTTTCCGTTATTTCTTTTCCATATATACTCCTAATAGTATTTATGAGCTTTCCATCACCTGGTGTATTTAACATTTGTTTATTATTATTTGTATATTTAAATTGGATATTAGGATTGCCTATTGCAAGCTTATTTATCAAATCACTTATGTTTATGGTTTCAGCATGGGTAGATTTCAAAAATTTCTGTCTTGCTGGTGTATTAAAGAAAATCTCTTTTATAATGATTGTTGTACCATTAGTGGAACCAATTGGCTCCTTTGAAACTATTTTTCCACCTTCTACAAATATTTTAGTTCCAACCATTTCATCCTTGGTTTTAGTAATCATTTCTAATTTTGATATAGCTGAAATAGATGCTAATGCTTCTCCTCTAAATCCAAGAGAGTACAAATCATATAAATCATCAATTTTTTTAATTTTACTAGTAGCATGTCTTAAAAATGATTTCTCAACTTCGCTTGAAGGTATTCCTATTCCATTATCTGTGATTTTAATTAAGGTTTTTCCTCCATCAATGATATCTATAGAAATCTTATTTGCACCTGCATCAATAGAATTCTCAATTAATTCTTTTAATGCAGAAGACGGTCTTTCTACTACTTCTCCTGCTGCTATTTTATTTATAGTCAAATCATCTAGGATGTTAATTATATTTTTCATTTTTACACCTCTAAGATTTTATTTCTTTTGCTTTTTTTTGAAGATTGTAAAGAGAATTTATAGCATCTAATGGAGTCATATTTAAAATATCTAAGTTTAAAATTTCTTCTGACAATATATCTCTCTTTACACTATCAAAAGATATTTGAGTTAGTGCTAATTCCTTTACAGAATCTTCTTTATCAATTTCTTCTTTACTATCCTTTTTCTTCATTGAAATAACTTCATCGTTTAACGTTTTAAACTTAGAATTTAGTTTATCATAATCCTTTTTCATGTGTTTATAATCTTTTACTATAAGCTCATGCTCTATTTTTAGAGATTCGTATTTATTTTTAAAATTGCTCTGATTTACCTTAAGTAGTTCTTCATCTAAATCATTATTAATCACAATAGTTTTTTCTTTATCTCCATTTATTGCTACACTGTTATAAACATGATTTTTTTCTAAATCCTTAAGTATATATTTTGCTCTATCTATGACTTCATCTGGCAATTTAGCTAATTTAGCAACATAGATTCCATAACTCTTATCTGCACCTTGAGGAATTATTTTTCTTAAAAATATTATTCCCTCTCCATCTTCTTTAACTGCTATTGAATAATTTTTAACCTCTTTAAATTCTTCTTCTAAATCAGTAAGTTCATGATAATGTGTTGCAAATAGTGTCTTACATCTAATATTCTTTTGAATATATTCTACTATTGACCATGCTAAACTTATACCATCATAAGTACTAGTTCCACGTCCTATTTCATCTAAAATAACTAAGCTTCTTTCAGTAGCATTTTTTAATATAAGAGATACCTCATTCATCTCTACCATAAAAGTAGATTGTCCTTGAGATAAATCATCACTAGCCCCTACTCTTGTAAATATTCTATCTAATATCGGTACATTAGCATATTCTGCTGGAACAAAAGAACCTATATGTGCCATAAGTGCTATTATAGCAGTTTGTCTCATATATGTTGACTTACCAGACATATTAGGTCCAGTTATTATGTTAATGATGTTTTCTCCACGATTTAAATATGTATCATTTGGAACAAAATTTTCTTCACCTACTATATTTTCAACAACTGGATGTCTACCATTTCTTATATCGAGTTTATTATTTTCGTTTATCTGTGGTTTTATATAGTTGTTTATGTGAGCAACTGTTGCCAAAGATACAAAAACGTCTATATTAGCTATAATCTTAGCTACTTTTTGTATTCTGTCTATATTTTTATATATAGTATCTCTTATACTTACAAATATCTCATATTCTAGAGATTTAATTTTCTCTTCAGCATGTAGTATCTTTTCTTCTATTTCTTTTAACTCTGGAGTTATATATCTTTCTGCATTACTAAGTGTCTGCTTTCTTATATATGTCTCATCTAGTTTTGCTTGTTTAAAGTTAGCCTTTGTTATTTCTATATAATATCCAAATACTTTATTAAATCCTATTTTTAATGATTTAACTCCTGTCTTTTCTCTTTCTCTATTTTCTATTTCTTTTATAAGAAAAGCACCATTTTTAGAAATATCCCTCAATTCTTTAAGTTCATCACTAAAATCAGACTTAATTATATTCCCATCTTTTATAGTTATTGTAGGGTCTTCCAAAATGGCTTCATCTATTAAACTGTATATATCGTCCAACTTGTCCATTTCTGATACATACTCTTTTAATCTATTTGCATTTGATAAGTCTATTGTGTCTTTTAGATTTGGTAATTTTTCTACTGAATTTTTTAAGTGAACTAATTCTTTTGGTGTTACTCTTTCAAATGCTATTTTCCCACATATTCTTTCTATATCATATATATTTTTAAGTATATCATTTAAATCTTCTCTTAGTATAAAATCATCTTTTATTTCTTCTATTACATTTAATCTATTTTCAATTTTAGGTTTATTTATCAGAGGCTCTTCTACATATTTTCTTAGAAGTCTTCCTCCCATTGCAGTAGATGTTTTGTCTAAAACATGTAATAGTGAACCTTTCTTTTTATTTCCTCTTATAGTCTGAGTAAGTTCTAAATTAGTTCTAGTAAACATATCTAAGACCATATACTCTGATGAATTGTATATATTTATATTATTAATATTGGATGTTATCTGCTTTTGAGTGTTATATATATAGTTTAGAAGAATTGATAAACTAGATTTTATAAGACCCTTATCATCAAACTTTAATTTTTGTAGATAAACCTCTGGAAAATACTCTTTTAATATATTTATATCTAAATAGTTGTCGCTAAAACTTTCATTTATGTATATGTTGCTTACAGTAGCTATATCTCTAAGTTTTTCTATAAAATTCAAATCATTTATAATTATTTCTGTAGGATGAATTTTTGCAATTTCTTCTATTACTTTATCTTCATTCAGACAAGTTGCATTAGCTTCTCCTGTACTTATATCTACATAAGTTAAACCTATATTGGCGTCATCTTTATATAAAGATAATAAATAATTATTCTTTTTATTTTCAAGTAAATTTCCATCTAGAACTGTTCCAGGAGTAATAACTCTTATTACCTCTCTCCTAACAATTCCTTTTGCAGTAGATGGGTCTTCCATTTGCTCACCTATTGCTACTTTATATCCATTTTCTACTAACTTTGATATATATGAATTGGCTGAGTGAAATGGTACTCCACACATAGGAGCACGTTCTTCTAAACCACAGGCTTTCCCTGTTAATGCTATTTCAAGAGCTTTTGAAGCTACTAATGCATCTTCAAAAAACATTTCATAAAAATCTCCCAATCTAAAAAACAGTATACAATCTTTATATCTATTTTTTACTTCAAGATACTGTTTCATCATAGGAGTTAATTTATTCATATCTATTTGCATTATTAAACCTCCTTCTTTTCTAATTAAATATTATATCATAGTACTTGATTATTATTAACATAATATATAAAATTTTGACGTATAACTAAAAAACAATCCAAAATGCTGATTGCACTTTGGATTGTTAAGTTTAATAATCACTAGGTAAAAACGTATAGAATTTTATAATAAAGATATTATCTCTTTTTTCAGTTTAATAACATACTCAAGATTATCTTCATTTATATTTCTATTATCTATGATAAATTCTTTTTTTACTATTGATGGTTTTTTTGAAATAACATAAATTCTATTTGATAGCATTATAGCTTCATCAATATCATGAGTTATAAGAAGTATCGTTGAATTTACTTTTTTCTTAACTTCTAAAAGCCATTTTTGCATAGATGTTTTAGTTAATGAATCGAGTGCACCAAAAGGTTCATCTAAAAGCATTATGTCATTAGAATTTATAAAAGTTCTCAAAAAATTAGCTCTTTGTCTCATACCTCCAGAAAGCTCTGATGGATATTTATACTCATACCCTTCCAAACCAAAAACCTCAAAGTAGTGTTTTACCATAGACCTAGCTTTGCTCTTTTTTTCTTTTTTTAGTACCAATGGAAGAGACACATTATCTATTATAGTTTTATATGGTAAAAGTAAATCTTTTTGATACATGTAGCTATAATTACCGTTTATGTTTACCATACCACTATTATAGTCTGTCAATTGAGTTATAATATTAAAGATAGTACTTTTTCCACATCCGCTTGGTCCCAATATAGAAACAAATTCGCCTTCATAAACATCAATACTTATATCTTTTAAAACATCTACATCTTTATATGTCTTTGATACATTTTTTATAGATATTTTTGCCTTTTTATTGTGGTAAGAATTCATTTGTGTAAGCATCACTTGCCTTCATATCCTTATCTATTAATTTATATTCTTTTAAGAATGATGTATAGTTATTCCATACACTATCTTTCATTTCTCCCCATCTTGGTGCATCATCTTTATATTTACTTGCTAAATATTCTTGACTCTTTATTGCTAGTTTTTCATCTACCTCAGGAGCATGCTTTACTAAAATTTTTGCAGCATCTTCAGGATTTTTTATTGCATACTCATAACCTTTTGTTGTAGCTTTTAAGAATTTCTTAGCAAGTTCTGGGTTGTCTTTAAGTACAGTCTCATTAGAAATTATAAGTGGTGTATAATAATCTAATCTTTCATCTAGGTCTTTTACTGGTATAAAGTTTAAATCATAATCAATTAAATTAGCTTTAACTACATCCCAACCTTCAAATATCCATGCAAAATCTACAGTTTTCATAGCTGCAAAGAAATCATCTTGACCAGTATTAACTATCTTTAATTTATTAAAGTCAGCTCCATTTTTATTCATAACTGCTTTAAAAACAGCTTCTTCTGATGGAGAACCCCAACCTCCATAAGTTTTTCCTTCAAAATCTTTTGCTGTAGTTATGTTTTTTTCTTTTGGAGATGCAAATCCAGAAGTATTGTGTTGTATAACAGTAGCTACAGCTTTTATTGGAAGTGGGTCTTCACTAGTTTTTGCGTAAGTAACTTGCTCTTGATAACTTATACCAAAGTCAGCCTTTCCTGTTGCTACTAAAGTCTCAGCTCCACTTTCAGGTGGTTGTACTATTTCAACATCCAAGCCTTCTTCTTTATAATAACCTTTATCAAGCGCCACAAATAATCCAGTATGATTAGTATTTGGTGTCCAATCAAGTACAACAGTCACTTTTTTAGAAGAAGTATCTTTACTATTTTTTTTGTCTTTATCACTATTATTTCCAGAAGAACATCCAGTTATTGTTGCTAATGTAAGAGCACTTACTAAACCTAATATTCCTAATTTTTTGAAATTCATAATATCCTCCCTCAAGTACATTTAATCTTCTAATCTATGTTTTATAACAACTTTTTTTATAGCTTGTACAATTCCTACAAATATTAAGCTAAATATAACTACTAATATAGTAGATGCAAATACTTTATCAAGTGCATATGCACTTTTTGACCTTAGCATATAAACACCAAGACCTTTAGTTCCACCTAACCACTCTGCAACAGTTGCTGCCATTACAGCATAAGTAGAAGATATTTTAAGTCCAGAAAAAAATTTATCCATTGACATAGGAAATTTGAGATGAATAAAAGTATTAATCTTATTTGAATTCATAGTCTTAAACAAATTTAAATAATCTTTATCAATATTCTCAATACCATCTACAAAACTTATTAATATAGGGAAAAAACACGTAAGTGTTACCATCAATATTTTTGGCATTGTTCCAAAGCCAAACCAAATCATAAAAAGTGGAGCTATTATTATTGTAGGTATCATTTGAGTCACTAACATAATAGGATAAAGACATTTTTTTATTATCAATACAAAATCCATTAATATTCCAATTATTAAAGATATTATTATTGCAACTATAAAGCCAAATATTGCTTCTCCTATAGTAACCATGGCATGCATGGATAAATTTTGATAATCTTTAAAAAATACATTAATTATATCTATTGGTGTAGGCAGTATATATTGAGGAACTCTTAAAACTTCTACCACAGATTGCCAAAAAATAAGTATAAACAAAAATGTTGCTATTGGATATATACTATTTTTGACTTTATCTATGATTTCTAAGTTTATCATCTATAGTTAAACCTCCAGCTTTTTCATCTACTCTAGCTACTGTTATAACTCTTTCACATCCAAGATTAAAAGGGATTTTATGTACTTTTTTTAGCAGTTCAAAAACTTCATCAAAATCACCTTCAACAGTAGTACTCATTGCTCCTATTTCACATTTAAGACCACTGTTTTCAATTTCTGCTATACAAGCATCTACTACTTTATACATTTCTTCTTCACCTTTGTAAGGTCTTAGTGGCATTACTGCTATGTCTGCAATTACCATTTAAATCACTCCTTTTAAAATAATTAATACCTACTAGGTATATTTTGTTTTTTATTAAAATATTTTATAGATAAAAACATAGTATATTTAAATAAAATAAAAGTCTTATCCAAAATAGGATAAGACTTATTTTTATCTTTACTGGTCTCCCTACACTGGCATTATCCAAACAGGTTCAAAGGGTCGAGATAAAATCTCCTCTCAGCATATTAGCTCCCCGAAATATATTATATCTTTTCTACTTGATTATACTACACTTATCATATTTTAACAAATTTTTTATTTATATCATATATTTTATTTGTATTAAAATTTACAAAACTATTATAGTAGTTTATGATTTATTGTCTTTATTCCCACTAATTTTTTAAAATTTCAATAACCATCTTTTATTTACTATAGCTTTATTCTGTTAATGCTATTATTTTTGATATAATAGATTTTTATACACATATATTTATTATCTATACTCTTTTTAATATATTGAACACTTCCTGTTGATTAATTTTGTGATACTTCATCAATATAATTCAAATAAATTAATAATATAACTTTACAGTTCCTTTTACACAACAAGCTTTATTACATAATTTACTTGTATGTTTTATTTTTAAAGGACAAAATAACTTTTATATTTAATTTTTTTAGTTTATATATTGAAAAATAAAACGTTTTCCTGTAATATTATAATCGTAGAATAAAACTAACTAGGCAAAACTAGAGAAATTTAGTGACGCAAAGCTATAGGGACTAACACTTATAAAATAAGTTATGTCAGCCAGTTGCCAAAAAGATATTTTCTTTTTGTTTTTTATGAAAGTTTTTTAGGGGGATAAATAATATATGTTTATGAATAAAATAGATAGATGTACACATATACTAACTGCCTATATATGTAGTTCATATGACTACTGTAATTTTATAGATACGCAGTTAAACGATTTTATACTAGAGTATGGTGAAAATGTTGTGGAATCTTGTTTACATCAAGTGATGGTATTGGTAAGTAAGTATAATTAAATGGATTTTATTTTCTAGAAAACCCTTTTTAGTTTTATCTACATTTTAAATGTATTATTGATATAAAATTGATAAAAAAAGATAGCAAATGAAAAAATTCTAATATAACTTTATACAGTTATATGTTCAAAATGACGTTGATAAAAAATCAGCAAATAAAAATAAAGTAGAACCACTAGAAAAACTTTTCAATTCATTAGGTAGAAAAGATTGGTAATTAGTTCATATACATTTGATTGAAGGTTTAGCCGTTTTTAAAAGAGAAACTTGAACTAGTTTCTAAAAATTTATTTAACTTATTTAAAAATATCTAGTAAAAAGCCCTTAGAACGTATTTATTTGGATTCTAAGGGCTTTTCTTTTGTTCTAAATATGTAACAACAGTCCATAAAACTAAATTTAACTACTGATTGTTATTTATATACTAATTGAATGTCATATCCTTCACTATTTTTCTTTACTTCAAATTTGTCATTCTTTTTAGGTAGTATCTCTAGTACACCATCTTGATATTTAGATTTATCTACTTTTAAACCTATCCCAAAGTCTTTTCCCTTAAAACAAGCATATGAGGAAACCTTTTTACCATTCATAAATACCATCTTAATTCTATTATCATTTTCTATATCTGCAAGATTTTTCCATTTATAACCAACTATATTGTACATCTTTTCAACACTAATATCATTGCTAAATAAATAAGCTCTGTCCCATTTGAATTTACTTAATGACGACAAATTCACTTCGCTCTTTTTATCATTTAGCTCAGATAAATTTGTTATCAAATCACCAAAATTTTCTAAGCTTTTATCTTCTTCTATCTTAGTTAACTTTGAATATTTATCTTGTACTTTCCAAGTATTATTACCTTTTTCTAATTCAAATGTTATTTTTGATATACAAGAGTTATGACTGCCTGGTTGTGTAACTATCACATTTTCACCTTTATTATTTGTATAATCATGTTGTTCAATTTCCTTATGAGTATGCCCTGCTACTATCGCATCAATTCCATCAACTTCTTTAGCTAGTTCTTGTATTCTATTACCTGGATTTTTAGGCTTTTTAGGCTTTTTAGGTTTTTCTCCACTATGTACTATGGCTAATAGTATATCTGGATTTTCTTTTTCTTTTATTTCCTTCACCCATTTTTTAGCATCATCTATCATATCATTCATATATAAATCCTGGTATGTAGCCATATCTTTTAAATCTCTGGACTTAGCCTTAATTTTATTTTCGTTTTCATCAAAATCCCATCCTTATCTGACTTCTTTGATTGTAAGACCAAGTATACCAAGCTTAACTTCACCATATTTTGTTTCAATTGTATTTATTGTGTAAGGTTTAACATAACTTGAACTGTTACTATTATATGTATTCGCAGATAAAACTTCTATATTTTCACTATTAAATTCATTTATCATTTTATCTAAATTTTTTTTAGAGCTAGAAACAAACTCATGATTACCAAGCACTACTGCATCATATTTAACTTCACTCATTTGTCTAACTATAGGTACTTCTTTTTTAATTACTTCATCTTTTTCGTAAGCATCTCGAGCCTCACTAAGATATTGCTCCATTGCTCCTAAACCATCCGAATCATAAAAATCTCCTGCATCTACTAATGTTATATTAGAGTCTTTTTTTCTTTCTTCGTTTATTTTTTCAGCTACATTATAGGTAACTTCTCCATGTAAGTCTGTAGTTGCTAATATATTGATTTCAGTGATTTTATCATTTTTAGAATTAGTGCAACCTGTCAATATCATTAGAATTGAGATTAAACATAAACTTAATACTTTGGCTTTACTTTTAAAATTCATTTTATCCCCCTATAAAACTTAATATACATAAAGTATAACAGTTGAACTAACAAACTAATTTACACTAAAATATATATTAGCGTAATTAATAATCTAATTTATTCACAATAAATCTCTAAATGTATTATTTAAAATTTACATTACTCATCTGTATTAACCTGTCCTAAGTATTTAAAATTAGAATTCTTATTTTCAATAGTTAATTGTTTTGGTAATGAATAAATTAATGATTTAGAATCAATTACATCTATTTTAAAATATGTAATCAATGATAATAAACATAAAATTAATGCCATTAAATTTCCTGTTCTATTTTTTTCATTAAACATATTAGATACTCTTTTTTTTATATCTGATTTCTTATGCAGTCCAGCTACAAATTTATTTGAAGAATTTAAATCTTTTTTCATTGCACCTATAATAGTCAAAGCATACTCTTTTTTATCTTCTATACTACGATTTTTTAAAACTCTTTCATCACAATAAAGTTCACAATCTAAATCTATAACTTTATCCATAATGTACATAAAAGGATTAAACCAATATACTATTTTTAAGAATAATACTAAATATTTAATATAAATGTCTTTACTCTTAAAATGCATAAGTTCATGTCTAAATATCCATTCAAGTTCTTTTAATTTATAATCATATGGTGGTAAAAGAACACAGGAATTAAAAAATGACGGAGTTTCAACTTCATGAGAATATTTAATCTTTACATTTTTATTTATATTAAGCTCTTTTAATAAACTATCATAAAGATTGTTTATGTCTTCATCATCAACATCATAGGACAAATCCTCTATCAGATTTTTAAGCTTAATATATTTCCATAAAGTAGAAATCAAATAAAATATCGTAACAGTAATCCAAATAGACACTAAAATAATAGTACACAAAGTAGAAATATTGTTAAAACCTTCTAAATTTACCTTATTAATATTGTGTTGATATTTCAATTCATTAAATGCAAAAGTATAATATGTAAATGGTAATAATAGTTTTATAATGACAATAAACCATATATAATAGTTAAATTTTC
The DNA here is from genome assembly GCF_020658275.1 of Clostridioides sp. ES-S-0190-01. NCBI lineage: Bacteria > Bacillati > Bacillota > Clostridia > Peptostreptococcales > Peptostreptococcaceae > Clostridioides > Clostridioides sp. ES-S-0190-01. The sequence continues at coordinate 64,438 of NZ_JACVWA010000037.1, forward strand.
TACTGAAAGTTTTAAAAATAGTCATTCTAAAAACTAATAAGAGAACTATAAATAAACTACTTACTAAAACGGTTCTAAAAAAATCGTTTAAAATTGAAATCATAAATTTTCACCCCCTTATTCTAGAGTGAATTGTGGAATATTTAAAAAACAAGCACCAATATAAAAATAGCAACAGGACTATGTCTTTCTTAATACAAAGAATTCCTTCATGACACCAGTTAAAAATTCCAATATCTTTTGACAGTTGACATACTTAAATTTAATTAAATAGGATAATGACTTTTAGGTATAGCTTTTCTTTTATCTCTTTTAAGACATAATCGAGTCATCCTCTATTATCAAAAAGCATAGTTGGTTTTAATTTTATTCCATCCGAATCTTTTTTTATAAAAATTTAAATACTTCTTTTATATAATTTTGATTGTAACATAGAGCATGACATAATACCACAAGAGCTATTATATAAATAAAGAATACTCAAATATTTTTCATAATTACGCTACAATTGTTAAATGATACAAAAATAGTATAAAAGACTATAAGGATTGTTACAAAGATTTATTCTACATTTGACAGAAAGACACCCAAATATTAGAATTAAAGAAACATATGATTTCTTCATTTTTGGCGGATAAAGCCTATACAAAATAAACTATACAGAATCTAAGGAGATTATTTAAATGAATAAAAAATTAATTGGAATTTTGGCTGGGATGGGCCCAAGGTCAACAGCGCCATTTGTTGATTTAATTATTGATGAATGTCAGTCTCAGTATGGAGCGAGATACGATGAAGAGTTTCCTGAAATTATGATATATTCCTTACCTACTCCATTTTATATTGACCGCGCAATAAATCATGAACTTATGAAAAAAACTATCATTAAGGGTCTAAAAAAACTTGAATCAATTGGAACAAACTTTATTGCGATGCCGTGCAATTCAGCTCATATATATTTTGAAGAATTGAAAGAATCAATAGGTATTCCATTATTAAATATTGTAGAAGAAACTATTAAATATTTACCTGCTACGCCACAAAAAGTAACTCTACTTTCAACAAGTTCAACATTTGAATCTACAATTTATCAAAAAGGTATAACAAAAGCTGGTCATGAATTTATATTTAAAGAAGAATGGCAAAAAAAGATAAATGCTCTTATACAAAACATAAAAACAGATAAGAATAATCCACAAAATATCAATATTTGGAATGAACTTCTAGAAAGTATAAAATTTGAATCTATTGAAAACATAGTGATTGCTTGCACTGATTTAAATGTTGTCTTGGAAAATATACAACCATCAATTAACATTATTGATTCGTCAAAATGTTTAGCAGAGTCAGTTATTAAGAAATATTTAGAGTTAGAAAAATAGAATTTACTCTATTTTTAATTTATAAATATTTTAGATAAATTATTCATAAAAAAGTAAAGCAGTAAGATTATCTTACCACTTTACTTTTTTATAAATACTCACTTTTTTATTTTTGATGATGATTCTAAAATAAAATTCACCTTAATGAGATTGTAAAAATAAAAAAATGAATGTCAGTTAAAATAGAAATATATTTTTCAATTAAAGGTCACAAAATTATTTTATAATACTTTAGTTTAAACATTACTAAACTTAAATACTTTAGTATTTGTTAATACTTGTTAATATATATTTATTGATTTATTATATAATAATATAGATATTACTATATCTTGAATTAGATAAATATAATTACGTATATATTGTTATTGTCAAAATTTAATTCTACATTTTTTTAATAATATTATTTTAGGAGGAAAAAATGATAAACAATATTAAAAATAAATTTAAAGATTACAAACCATATATAAACGGTTATGAAAATATGAAAAGAGCATCTGTATTAATTCCAATAGTAGAAATAAATAACATACATCATATATTATTTGAAGTTCGCTCAAAAAATTTAAAGCATCAACCCAATGAAATTTCTTTTCCAGGTGGAAAAATAGAGTCTAACGAAACTCCTTATGAAGCCGTTATTAGAGAAACATGTGAGGAACTTGGAACTTTTAATGACAATATAGAAGTTATAGCAAGTCTTGACTTACTTATAACTCCTGTAAAATTTATAATACATCCCTACTTAGGATATATAAAAAACATCAATAATTTAAATATAAATAAAGATGAAGTTGACCATACTTTTTTGGTACCTATAAAATATCTTTTAGAAAATCCTCCAAATACCTATAATAATACAGTCAAAGTTTTTCCTGATGAAAATCTTCCATATGGTTCAATTCCAAATCAAAAAGATTATAAATTTGAAAGTGGAAGTTACCCTGTTCTATTTTATAAATATAAAGATTATGTGATTTGGGGAATAACAGCAAAAATATTAGAAAATTTTTTAAACTTCTTATCAGAATAATACTTGTAATCAAATATTCAAATTTTTATATAAGAAGTTTTTAAAATTTTCTAACTTTAAAATGTTATAATTCCAAAAAAGATAGTAAATTATGTTTTATAATATTTTTTATGCTTGATTATTGTTCAATTATTGTTACACAATTTTTAATACAATTTCAAGCTAAGCACTATGTATTAACACCACATTATAAATAAATTATAATATGATAATATATCTAATAAGATTAATCTATGAAATAAATGATTTTAATGTATGTTTATGGTAAAATATTAATAATTAAGTAAACTGATAAATCAGAGTATCTGGAGGTGCTTATAATGTTTGCAGTAGGATTCACAGTTATAATTGCAATTGCCTCTTTCATTTTAAGTATATTGTTATTTAATGGAAAAGCAAGTATGCTATTAGCAGGTTATAATACTATGAGTGATAAAGAAAAAGCTCGATATGATGTAAAAAAACTATGTAGAAGTTCTAGCATTGTTACTTTTATCGTATCTATAATGTTATTTATCATGTCATTTTTGGGATATAGAATAGAGAGTGGACAAATGGATGAAAAAAAAATGCTTCCGTTTGCTGTAATATTTATAATAGTTATACTTGCTAGCGTGTTTTTCAATATCTATTACTCTAACAAGAAATGTAAAAAATAAAAATTAGTAAGTTAAGCAGTTAATTATGAAAGATTGACTGCTTTTTTATGTCTATTAGATATTTTAATATATAATAAATACTAAATATAGTTAAGTAAGCTTTGATAAAATAGAATAAAAAATAGATGTACAATTAATTTACATCCTATATCAAATTTATTTTTATTTATAATAGAAACTGAAATTATCATAATATATATGATATGTTCTTAAAATTTAAAAATTTAATATATTTTGTTTTATAGTACATCTATTCCAATCAGTTTACATAATTTTATTATTTTATACAGTTCTAATCATTTACTAGTACACCATTCAATGAAAATGTTCTAGGTTCAGTGATTTTAACCATAACTAATTTTCCAATTAAATCATCACTTCCACCTTCAAAATTTACAAGTTTATTTTGTCTAGTTCTACCAGCAAATTTATTTTCATTATTTTTGCTTCTTCCTTCGACCAAAACTTCAACTACTCTATTTTTATATTCATTATTTATCTCTGCTGAGATTCTATTTACTGCTTCTAATACTCTATTAAATCTTTCATGTTTTATTTCTTCTGGTATTTGATTTTCCATTTTAGCAGCAGGAGTTCCCTGTCTTTTAGAATAAATAAATGTAAATGCTGAATCATATCTAACTTTTTCAACCACATCTAGAGTATCTTCTAAATCTTCTTCTGTTTCTCCTGGAAAACCTATCATTAAGTCCGTTGAAAAAGCAATATCTGGCACTTCTTTTTTAGCTTTCTCTATTATGTCTAGATAATATTCCTTTGTATAATGTCTATTCATTTTTTTCAGAAGACTACTACTTCCACATTGTATTGGTAAATGTAAAAATTCACACACCTTATCACAATCTCTAATTGCATATATCACCTCATCAGATATGTCTTTAGGATGAGATGTCATAAATCTAACTCTTTCAATTCCTTCTATATCATTAACTTTTCTTAAAAGTTCTGAGAATGCAACTGGATTTTCAAGTGTTTTGCCATACGAATCTACATTTTGTCCAAGCAAAGTTATTTCTTTTGTTCCATTTGAAACAAGCTCTTTTATCTCATTAATTATATCTTCAGGTGTTCTGCTTCTTTCTCTTCCTCTTGTATATGGAACTATACAATAGGTACAGAAATTATTGCATCCATACATTATATTTACAAATGCTTTTAATTCAAATTTTCTATTACTTCTAAGGCCTTCTATTACTTCTCCATCTACATCCCATACATCTACTAACATTTTGTCAGAATTTATTGATTCTGTAAGTAATTGTGGAAATTTATATAGATTATGTGTTCCAAATACAAGGTCTACATGTTTGTATTTTTTTCTTAGTTCCTCTACAACATGTGGTTGTTGCATCATACATCCACACACAGCTATTTTCATGTTTGGATTTTTTCCTTTTAGATGCTTTAACTGACCTAAATTTCCATACACCTTTAGTTCTGCATTTTCTCTTACTGCACATGTATTATATATTATTAGGTCACTTTCTTCAACTATCATTGACATTTGGTATCCCATTTCTTCTAACATTGAACAAAGTTTTTCTGAATCATGTTCATTCATTTGACATCCAAAGGTTTGAGTAAACACGAGTTTTCTCTTTCCAGTTCTGTTGAAGTACTCTTCATTTTGTCTGTGTATTTGTTCTATATATTTATCTTGTTCTTGTATTTTCTCTATAGGTATTGTTACTTGTTTTCTTTTGCTCACTTCTATTCCTCCTAGTTAATTTCTTATATTACACATAACCTTAATTATATCAAATAAGAAAAATCTTTTAAAGGTATTATTAAAGTTTTAACTATAATAAAAGACAGCCAAATCGCTGTCCTTTATTATATTATACTTTACTTTTATATAAAAATAGATTTTAAATCAATCCATTTACAATTCTACAAAATATATTTCTATTGATATCTAATAATTTACTAAGTTTATACTATACAAGTACATTAAATTAATCTTATTTAAGAAAATAAAATAATCATAATATCTTTATAAAATAAACTTTTTATTATATCAAGTATATCTCAAATTAAATATTATAAGCCATATATCTAATCAAATTTTAACTTTGGTAACTAACCCTTCTTATTGATAAATTAACAATCTTGAATAAAAATATTCCTGCAACTAAATTTATTAAAACAGCTGGTAATACTACTGTTAAGAATAACGCTGTAAAAGAAGCTCCTGGAAGACCAACTATAGCTTGAGCAGCTAACAAAAATATTGTTCCACTTACAAGTGTTCCTATTGGCATTATAATTGCAACTACTATAGTATCCTGTGTTTTTTTAGATAAGTTTTTTATAAAAGGCATTTTATAGCTAACATATATTAATAAAAATACTATATTGGCTGTAAGAGTTTTATCTATTATATTAGGAACTTGACCTCCTGGGAAGCTTGATGTAAGTGCTGTAAATATACCTGTCACTATTCCTGCTATTAAGCAAGTTTTATAGTCATCTCTATTTAAAACTAATATCACAAACAGCATTGCTAGTGGTACATCTGGTTTCATTGGTAATCCTATAGCAGGTGTAATTTGATGTATTAATAATCCCATTGCTAAAAGTATTGCATTTAAAGTTAGTTTTTTTGTATTTGTTTTCATTTTTGTATTTCCTCCTAATTTTTTTAATTTTCAATTTATTTTTTTGCCAGTTTTCTAAATCATCATCTTTAGCTTTAGAAATTCATAACATCTATTTCACCACCTTCTACATATCGAATTTTTCGTAAAATAAAAAACTCCGTCCTAAATTAATAGGACGGAGATTATCCGCGTTGCCACCTAAATTATATAAAAACTTAATATAAAACTCAATTTTTATATATCTCATTATCAGGTACTTACATACCCTATTCGCTATAACGTACGACTAACGATAAAGTCTACTCTCAAAAATATGATTTCGATTTACTCCTCTAAGGCCCATTCATCAAATTTTTTCTTACCAAGATTCCACCATCCTTGGCTCTCTATATTGAACCTAAATTTAACTACTCTTCCTTGTCATAGGATTTAATTTATTATATATTGTTTTGCCATTGAAATAATCATATTACTTTTTCTAAAAAATGTCAATATATTTTTATAGCTTTTTAAATATACTTCTTTTAAAACTATTTTTTTAAAATAATACTAATAAAAATCAATACTAATTTCTTTCTTAAAATTTTATACCTAATTCAAACTTTTTAAATTTTATTTTCAATAATTTAATTTATTTTCTTATTATTTATCTAGCTATTTTATGTAATTTTTGAATTAGTCTTAATAAGGCTTTAATAATTCTATTTTTATATTCTAATAAAATCTTTTCTTATTTCTTTTAATTAATATTACTATTACTATAGCTATAATGATAAATATCACTATTACTAACAATATCAACTTTGATATTATATTGTGTTTTTTTATACTTCTGTTACTATGTCTATTTATAATTCCATTTCTATACCTTTTATTACTTGTACTTCGTTTTTTTAGTTTTATTTTACTTTTATTTGACCTACTACCTCTATGTCTTTTTCTAGATTTAATAGTCTTAAACTTAGCATTAGTAGATGTATAGTTCGTTTGTGTTGAGTAAACAGATGTACTAAAATCGTTAATAATTTCAGCTTCTACTTGTAGCGGATTTACAATACTGATTACTAGCAAAAAACATATAATTATCCTAATCAATTTTTTCTTTTTTTTCATTTACTTTCCCCTCATAAAAAATTTATATCTATTTTATTATAATATATACTCACTCAAAAACTACAAATTTTTTCAAATTTCTAATTTTTTTATATTAGATATTTTTTATAATATCAGAAGAATATTAAAATTTGACTATATTTTTTCGTCCTTATTCTTAATCTAACTGGAACAATAGGAATTACACAAATAGAATTAAGCAATGCATTCCTTTTTTATATTTATCAATCAACAGTGGAATGTTCAACAATACTATAATGTCATTAACTTTAAATTAAAAACTAAAATTTTACAATTTAGATATCTCTTCAACAATCTCTTTGACAGATTTATTAGAAACATTAATTTTCGTTGTTGCTAATATTTCATACATGGGTAAATAGTTAACACTTCTTTCTATTACATCAGTAAAACGCAAACCTTCCTCTACATCGGTCTTCAACCTTTTTCTCAATACAGTTTCATCACAAATTAAGGAAATATTTATTACTCTACAATCAGATATATCTAGGCAAGATATAATAGTATCAATAATACTTTGTTCATGCATTACCCAACAAAAAATAATATTTTCAAAAGTACTACACTTTATAAAGTTATTCAACAATGAACAAATATTTGAAAGAACCATTTTTTTCGTTTCAACAGTAATTTGAAATGGATGCATATCCCAACACCAATCACCATCAAGAAAAACACTATTTTTCAAGATTAATTTTAGAGATTGGCATACTGTTGTTTTGCCTACTCCCATTGTCCCACCAATAATATAAATATTTTTCATTCATTTTTCCTTTCAAAGTTCAATTTATTTGTTAGTCATATTTTATCACATCAACATATAAAAATCATACTTTAACATCTATCATATTATTCATACCATATACAATTGCTTTGTTATCTTTAGGTCTCTTATATTCCTTCCTAAATGGATTAAGTAGAAAATTAAACTTATAAATCAGTTTTTATTACTTAAATTTTTGAAATAATTAATTTAAACTTTATACATTTATTAATTTGTAACATAATCTATATTCATACTTTCTTTCATTAAAATTCCATGATACAATAATACTGCTAGATAATAGTAGTAGTTTAATATAAAACTAATATATATATAATTATGTAATAATAAATATTACAAAGGAGAGTGAATTATAATGTTATCAAAACCAGCAACAATGCTTTTAGGTCTAATAAATGAAAAGCCTCTTAATGCCTATGAAATTATAAAAGTGCTAGAATACATGAATGTAAAGTACTGGTTTAATATCGCAGACTCAACCGTATATACTACAATTAAGACTTTAGAAAAAAGAGGATTGATTTTAGGTACTGTTAAAAAGGATGGTAATATGCCAGACAAAACGGTTTACACAATCACAGAAAAAGGAAGTATAGAATTTCACGATACTTTGAGAAGTTCTATTTTAAAATTCGATTATGACACTAATATTTTTTCTATTACAGCATTCTTTATTGAATGCCTAGGAAAAGAAGAAAGAAAGAAGCTTTTAGAAAAACGATTAGAAGTTTTAAATCAATATCTAACAGGGATTAAGCAAAAAGATGATGATTGGGAAAAAGAAGTTAGTGAATTTCATGTTGCTAATGTAAAACGTATGATAGATATAGTATTAGCAGAAATTTCTGGAACAAAAAAATTATTAACTGTTTGTAAGGGTTAAGCAAAAACTGTAGATAATGGCTTTCCACATATAATTCATAGTTTACTGTTTTGTATTTATTTTATTTACTCTTCTTTCATAGATATAGAAAGGGCACCTCATATGAAGTGCCTATCTATATTATATTCATTTTTAGTTATTACCTTTAACTATTGTATAAAACTTTTTTCTCAATATATTTTCATATACCCTTATGAATGACATCTTGCATTTATTAGGATTCTTTTTTATAAAGTTTATTATATATGATTATGTCAAAGTCGAATATTCTTCTACATACTGACTATATACATATCCAGAATATCTTTTCCCATTTTTGTGAATATTGATTCTTGTCCATTTTCCAACACTATAACAGACTTCAACTTTAAAACCATCAGGAATTGTAGTTATTATTTTTGAATCTGTTGTTCTGTCATTTCTTAATTCTAGATTTAAACCATTAGTTTTTATATTTCCTATGTAATTTCTTTTTCTGTTTTCTAGAATATTATTACTTTTAGCATTGCTCAATTTCTCTAAATATTTATATAGTAACCAACCTTTGTCATAATTACTTTCAACTTCTGCCCATTTTCCATTTACACAATTTAACTTAACCATTTTTCCTTCTGGTATGCTTTTTAATTTCATACTGTTTATATCTGGTTTCTCTCTTAAATTCAATTTAATCTTAGTCTTAAAATTGATGTTAGATTCATCAAAGTTTTTTAACATTAATTCAGATATCATTTAAAATCCTCCTCTTGCCAAATTTTAAGTTATTAAAAATACCTAACTCTTAAAAAATAAATTTAACAAAAAGAATTATTATCTTTTTGGCAACTGGCTGACATGACCTTTATTATATAAAGATTTTAGTCCCTATAGCTTTGCGTCATTAGATTTATCTAATATTGCCTATATCTGAATAATAACACAAATTAAATATTTACAAAATAATATTCCCTCAAATTTTATATTAATTAAATATAAATTCAATTTTTAATTAATAATAAATAAAAAATATCTTTATATTACTAAATAAAGTATTATTCTCTATGAATCATCTATAAAATAGTAATTTACCTAACATATAATTTTTTATAACAAACTTTTTTCTATATTAAGAATATGAAGATATAAAGACAAATTCATAATTTCTTATATCTTTAATACAGGAACTTTTATAAATATATATTAACAAAAAAGTTTGTGTGTATTCATACAGGTTCTTATACCTTATATCTCTTTTTTGATTATTGAACACTATTTAGGTATCATAATTTTTTAAAGCTTACTTGACAAAAAAGGTATATCACTGTATCATTAATATAAACCGACGGTCAGTCTATAGAATAGATATAAGTATAAAATCTACATATATTTGTATGATTATGAAAGTACATAAAGACTAACTAATAAAAATTTTAATGAAAATAGTGGTAACTATTGTTATCTCTTATCAATATATAACATTAATAAAAAAATCACTTATGATACACTTTCTTGAGTTTTTTTATATTCAACTCAGTTCACTTACTTTAGTTATTTACATTGCTATACTTATGCTATTTTTAATTTTTTAAAATTTTTAAGAAACGAGGATGAAATATGTTAAAAAGAATATTACAAAAAGATTTAGCAAGAAATAAAGTAGTAACAGCCACATTATTCATATTTATTTTCCTGGCAGCTATGTTGGTATCTAGTGCTACAAATATCATTATAGAACTTACTAGTTCTATGTCTTCCTTGTTTAGACAATCTCATGCACCTCACTATGTTCAAATGTATTCTGGAGAATTAAACCAAAAATTAATCAATGAATTTACATCTTCAACTCCGTCTGTAAAAGAACAACAAACGGTTGAACTTCTAAATATCAATGGAAGAAATATTTTTCTAGGAAATGAGAAAAAAAGCCAATCTGACAGTGTTTTAGAAAATAGTTTTGTGAGGCAAAATAGTAAGTTCGATTTTTTGTTAGACATGAATAATGCTATATTAAAAGTAGAAAATGGAGAAATAGGGGTTCCTGTCTATTACATGAAACAAAATAATTTAAATATTGGAGATAAGATACAAATAGCCAATGGTGATTTCTTCATGGAATTTACAATAAAAGACTTTGTGCGTGATGTACAAATGAACCCTTCCCTTGTTACTTCAAAGCGTTTCTTAATCAGTAGTGATGATTGGAATACTTTACATGCTAACTTAGGTGAAAGTGAGTACCTTATTGAATTTCTATTAAATAATATAAATAAAATTAGTGAATTTGAAACGTTATATCAATCAACTAATCTTCCACAAACAGGAACATCAATAACTTATTCTCTTTATCAAGTACTAAATGCATTATCTGATGGAATTTTAGTTGCAATTATTATATTAATTAGTATTCTACTTATTATAATTTCTACTTTATGCTTACGATTTACACTAATTACAACTATTGAAGAAGATTATCGTGAAATTGGTGTTATGAAAGCAATTGGTATCCAAAGTGTTAATATCCGAAAGTTGTATCTTGCAAAATATCTATTGATTGCATCTTTAGCAAGTTTTTTCGGTTATATAACCTCATTATTTATTGGAACTTTTTTTACAGAGAATATCAATCTTTATATGGGTACAGTAGAAAAAAATACTTTTAGTGTCTTTATCCCATTAATTGGTGCAGTTATTGTATTTATAGCAGTTATATTCTTTTGTAATCTAATACTCAAAAGATTTAATAAAATATCAGCAGTAGAAGCATTAAAAACAGGTACTTCAATGACCACTAAACAAAACAGATATAATATAAAACTGTACAAAAGCAAAATAACAAATGTTAATCTCTTTTTAGGATTAAATGAAGTAACTGGAAGATTTACCATTTATAGCTTACTCTGCTTTGTTTATGCTGTCTGCACCTTCCTCATGATTGTACCACTTAATTTTCTAAATACTATTCAGTCTCCAGAATTTATTACTTATATGGGAGCTGGTCAAAGCGATATTCGCATTGATTTGCAACAGACAAATGAAACTCAAAACCATCTTAATTCTATATTGAAGGTGATTGAAAGTGATGATGATGTTGAAAAATATGCTTCCTTTATAACGAGTTCTTATAAGGTAGTGAACCAGGATGGAGCGATAGAAAACATGAAAATAGAAAATGGAGATTTTTCAACTTTTCCACTTGAATATGTAAATGGTTCTGCACCAACAAATGAAAATGAGATTGCTCTATCTGTTATAAATGCTGATGAACTAGGGAAAAGTGTTGGAGATAATTTATCCATTTTTTCAGAAGAAGATAATGAACTAATTCTCACTGTTAGTGGCATTTATCAAGATGTTACATATGGTGGTAAGACTGCAAAAGCGATGCTACCTTACAAAAAAGATACAATTTTATGGTATATCATAAATTTAAATATGAAACCTGGAGTTAATTTAACAGATAAATTAGATCAGTATAGAATGGATTGTTATCCTGCAAAAGTTACAAATATGGATGATTATGTAAGTCAGACATTAGGCTCTGTTATTAGCCAACTAAGACTTGTTATAAAGTTAGCTATTATTCTATCTGTTTCGATTTCTGGATTTATTACAGCAATGTTTTTCAAAATGCTGATTGCTAAAGATACATCACAAATTGCAATTATGCTTAGTTTAGGATTTTCTACTAAAAATATACGAACTCAATATATTGTAAGAGCATTATTAGTGCTTACAATTGGAATTATTTTAGGAATTATTGCATCAAATACAATTGGTCAGAAAATAGCAGGGCTACTTCTTTCTGGTATATCCAATTTACAATTTATAACAAATCCACTAATTGTATATATAGTTTGTCCAATAACTTTAATTATAACTGTATCTGTTACTATTACAGCAATTAGTATGACAATCAAAAAAATAAAAATTATGTCTATCATAGAATAAGAGGTATATTATGAATAATATTATAGAAGCTAGAAAAATTAGTAAAGAATATGTCATCAGCAAAGAGAATATACATCAAGTTTTAAAAGGAATTGATTTAACCATTCAACATGGAGAGTTTGTATCTGTTATGGGAGCTTCTGGCTCAGGAAAAACAACTCTACTTTATAACTTAAGTGGTATGGATAAACTCACATCTGGAAATATTACATTCTGCGGAGAAATGATTTCTAGTATGTCTGAGGAAGAATTATCGAAGATACGATTAGAAAAAATGGGATTTATCTTTCAACAAAGCAATTTACTAAAAAATTTAAATATTTTTGATAATATAGTCCTTTCCGCCTATTTGAGAAAGGAAGAAAGCCGCCAAATAATTAATGAACGAGCAAAAACACTTATGGAGAAAACAAATATTTCAGAAATCAAAGATAAAGATATTACTCAGGTTTCTGGTGGTCAACTTCAAAGAGCAGCTATATGTCGTGCATTAATTAATACTCCAGAAATCTTATTTGGAGATGAACCAACAGGTGCACTTAATTCTAAAGTAACAAATGAAGTGATGGAAATTCTTTTAAATATCAATAACTCTGGTACAACCATTATGCTTGTAACTCATGATGCCAAAGTTGCAGCAAAAACAGAACGAGTAGTATTTATGTCTGATGGTGTAATCATTGGAGAAATTATATTAGGAAAGTTTAATGAATATAATAACAATTTAAAGGAAAGAGAAAATAAACTTACAAACTGGTTATTAGAATTAGGTTTTTAGAAATATTAGTATAAATAAAACAGATATTACTAATATTATAAAATCAAAATAGTTATAAGTAAAGAAATAAGTAAATCTATTATTAGGAAATCTATAAAGTAATATAAGTACAACTTCTTAAAGCAATAATTGTTTATAAGAAATTTTTCATATATCTAAATTAAGATATACAACATTTTATTAAACTATCTACTTCACATATATATTAAAGCTGATGACTTATCTAATGTTTGATGATAAAATAAAATTAATAAATATTTAATTATAGAGGATTATATTATGAACATTATTAAAAGAGTACCCTTAATATTAATAGTATTAATAGTATTAATTGCAATATTACTAACAGGATGTTCTCCAAGAGAAAGTGCTAGTGAAGTAGCAAAAAAGTACAGTGATAGAGTAAATTCTGGAGATTATGAAACAGCATATGATTTACTAAGCAAAGACACCAAGAAAAAAGTTAGCCTTGAAAGGTTTAAAGAGTATCAAAGTGTATTACTTGAGACAAAAAAAGTAATTGGTTATAAATTAATAAAAGAAGAAAATATAGAAAAATATAAATATGATAAAAAAGAATATAAAAATCTTGTTAAACTAGAAGAAACTTATGATATAAAAAATATTTACTTAAAAAAATGTGAGTCTTTAAAAATTAATAGGTACCTTATAGTTGAAAATAATCAATATAAGTTATTATGGCATGAAAATTTCAAACGAAATCTTAGTTCTAGATACCTTGATGTTGTATATCTAAAATTTAGAAAACATGAGATAGTTTCAGATAAAACACTTAAAAAAGCACTTAAAGATACTACTCTACTACTGAAAAAAGCAGTTGACATTGATCCTACTAATTCAGATGCTTATTATGCACAAACATGTCACTATATGAATTTAGACGAATATGATAATGGTCTGATTTCAATTAATAACTGCTTAAAATATTTAGATAAAAAAAATTCTAATTATAAAAAAGATTTAAGTGATGCATATAATTTAAAGGCCGTTATGTGTATGGGTAATAAAAAATATGATGAAGCAAAAAAATTTTTAAATAAATCATTGTATGCTAATAAGGATAACAATGATGCAAAGTTTAACTTAAAAGTAATAAAAAATCAATTAGAGTAAATGCCTAATTTATTATATTCAACAAATACATATAAATTGGTGCAAGTAATATTTTTTTACTTCCATATATAAATCACAGTACTTATGTAAAATTATTATATAATAATTTAATTTTTTATAGATTAAAATTAACATGTTTTAGACTTTTATTTATAATCCAGTTAAATTTATTATTACCTTATTCTAAAGTTTACTTAGTAACTGAATCTATATGACTTTATATAAATATAAAATAAATTCATTTATATTTATTATGTATTTATACAATATTCTCTATTAAATTAAAATACCTATAAATTAATTACAAACTTAAATTATAAAAAAGAACTTATTACTATATGAAAGTTAATATATGAGCAATAAGTTCTTTATATTTGTACGTAAAACATTAATCAATTAAATTTAAAATACATAACAAGATAATACTAAAAATATATAATTATGTTAGATAATAAAATCTAAAGCAATATGTATTTATAAATATTTATAATTTTAAAATTTGTATATGACAGTAGTTAAATATTACATAATAAATCCAAATAAATATATAGATATCACACCTGTAACAATAGAAATTCCAATAGATTTAAATTTATATGCAACAAGAAGCACAATTAGAAAAGATATAATTTTAGGATTTACTACAGACAAATATAAATTATCTCCATTAAAAAATACATCTTTCGCTGTTAAAGAAGTAAGTATTGCTACAGGTATAAATTTCATTATTTTTTTCAAAGACTCAGGCATATCCTTTTTCGAAAAAATTAACATTGGAAGAACTCTTGGAAGGTATGTAACAATGTACATTCCTATTATAATAAAAAATATATAATTACTATTATTCATAAGATTCCTCCTTTTTAGAATGTACCTCTTCTGCAAAGAACCCAATTAAAGAGGCTAAAATTGATGCAACTATAATTACTAAATTACTCTTAAACAATACATATAAAATAATTGAAATAATAATTGACGATATAAATACTAAAACATAAATCTTGTTTTTTATTTGAGAAACTATTAATGCTATAAACATAGAGGTCAGTATAAATCCAGAAATAGAACTATCTATAGATATTGTTTCTCCTAAAAATGCGCCAATAAAGTTAGCTAAGACTGATGAAACTAGGCAAAAAAAATTGAGATAGATTGCATTTTTATCAGTCCAATTTCCAGTAGTAAATTTTTCATAATTAACTGCAAAAGTTTCATCAGTTATGGTATGGCAAAATGGCAATATAAACTTTGGACTTTTATTTTTTATATACATATTTAAATTGGAACTCATTAAAAAATGTCTCAAATTAACAATAAATGTGGTTAATACAATAGACGTTACACTTGCACCAGCTGAAATCATTGAAGCTGCAATAAATTGAGAACTTCCTCCAAATACCAAAGTTACCATTAATGCTATTTGGAAAGGTGAAAGACCAGATTTCTGCAATAGTATTCCTCCTACTATTCCTATTGGTATATAGCCCAAAAATATGGGTATAGAAGCAATAAAACTTTCTCTTAGTTGCTGAGTTCTTTCCATGATAAATCACTCCTTTTAACCTTTAATACACTGAGTATTATTAAAATATAAAATAGATTAATCATATAATTGCAATTATACTTAAACATAGATTTGAATTAACTATATAAGCTTTACTATATAAATAAAAATAAATTAATTTTGAAATACTATTAATTTATAATTACTTTTTGTTGTGAGGCAATAATATATGTCAATTCTTATAAATCAATTATCTATCATATTTTCATTGTAACAGCAAAAAAAATTACACACAATTAAAATATTGTGTGCAATACAATTATCTTTTTTCTTTTAGTAATCGTTTTAATACACTTAAACCAGATTTAAGTTCTTCTATATTTTCTGTAGCACATACAGCTATTCTTATTGCAGAAATAGGTTTTTCTTTTCCAACTGCAAAGCGCTCAGATGCATAAACCTGTACACCTTCTTTGAGTGCTTGTAACTCAAGTTTTTCAGCCATTATATCATCAGGTAGTATTAACCATCTAAATATACATTCATTATTTCCTAAAATATTATACTCAGATAAATATTGATTGACAATCTCATTTCTCTTTCTAGCAGACTTACGGCGTGCCTCAATCAATTTATCTGCTTCTCCTGATGCAATCATACGATAAGCTATTTCTGTTAAAAAATATGATTGAGAGAGATTAATATTATACAAAGCACTTGATAAGGCTTCTCTATACTTTTTAGGTGTAGCAATGTATGCAAGACGTAAGCTAGGTGCAAGAATTTTTGATAAACTTGTAATATAAATTGTCTGATTAGGTATATAATTAGCAACTGGATTCAAATGTATTTCATTAAGTAAACCATGAATAGCATCCTCAATAACAATTAGGTTATATTTGGATGCAATATGTGCAATCATTTTTCGTCCATCCTCTGACATTATATGTGTAGTGGGATTTTGATAATCTGGTATTATATATATTCCCTTGATATTTTCATTCTTGCATGCATATAATAAACCTTCTTCACTAATCTCCCCATTTTCTTGTTTAATTGGAATTAATTGTATTCCAAGCATTTTGGCTGCTGTCTTTATTCCAGGGTAAGTTAATGGGTCTACACCTATTCTATCTCCATGTTGAAATAGCCCTGCCAAAATGGCTACAATTGCATTTTGTCCTCCACTTGCAGGAAGTAAGCTATCAGCTGAGGTTTTAAATCCAGTTTGGGAAATCAATTTAGCTATAGCTTCTTTTTGCCAATCAGCGCCATCTCTCTGTCCATATTGAAATATAGTTTTAAAATCCAATTCTTTAGTTATTTGTTTAAATAAAGTACTCATTTCTTCTAATGCAAAATCAGGATTCATTGTACCCATTTCAATGAATGTAATTTTATTACTTGACATCAAAAATAAATTTGACCGTATATCATAAGCTACAAAAGTTCCACTTCCTGTCACCCCACTTATTAATCCTTTCTTTTCACAAATTTTAAAGGCTCTAGAAATAGTACTTACATTTACATCTAGGAAGTCTGCCAATTCACGTTGTGGTGGCAATTTGGTACCAGGCAACAAAGTTCCATTATCAATATCTTGTTCTAATTGTTCTGCAATAGCTTTATATAATATTTGTCCTCTTAATGGCCGTTTTGGTTTCCAATTCATAGGATAATTTTCAAAAGAATTAATTGGCATAAAGTTTCACCTCACATTACTAATTTGACTATTTTGTTTATTTATAACAATAAATTCATTAGGAAAGTGATTATACAAATCCCTAACCTAAACAAATGAATCAATAGCTGTATTTCATAATTACATTTAAATTTATTTTAATATATACACCATATATTTAAAGCGCTTTCTTGTCAACATAAAAGTAATGCAATCATAATTAAATGAATACTAGAATATTTAATTATTTTTATACAATAAAAAAGAAGGTATAAAGAGCTACCCTCAAGCTCAATATACCTTATAAATATCTACACTTCGTTTTTGACTAATTTCTCTATGTCTTTGATAATATGTTCTTTAGATTTTTTTCCAGCTATTGCATCAAAAATTGCAACAGCTTTTTTCTCTCCAAACTTCTCTGCTACATCATTAAACTCTAGAAATCTAACACTTTCCTTTTGTTTGCCAAACATACAACACCTCTCATACATTTTTATATATTTATTATAACTTCTATATGTTTATTTTTCACCAATAAACGTTAGACAAATTAGTTCCTTTATTTTTTTGACTTTATTTTACCTTCAAAATACTTAACAAAACTAGTTTATTCTACCCTATAAATAAAAATATGCAATTTAATTTGTAAAAAACTCTGTAATAAAATCAGTACTTCTCTTTCCAAAAGTTTTACAGTAAAAATAACAAAAGTTATTTATTGTGTAGCAGATTTAATATATAAGTAAGATTCCTTAACTATTTTATTTCTAAAAGTAAATAAAAGGTAAAATATTTAATAACAGAAAAGTTTCAAACTTATATGCTATTAGTAGAATTTTTCTAAAAAAATATATCAAATATTTGATTTTCCTGTAAAATACAGTATCTAGTATAATGACAGATGATTATACAGCTTGAAATAAATAGCCTGTATGCCTTTGATATATAATATTTCAAAAACTTTTATGTTATTATATAGACTTATTTAATTTCACAAAGAGCTAAGTGTAATAGGAGATATTTAAACTGATTAAATTAAGGTTATAAATAATTATAATGTCTAATTATTGACTTTGACACCGTGTCGTAGTTTATACTGAAACTGTAAGGAGGAAGTATAATGAAGACAATCACTATAAGCCAAGTATCTAAAAATATGGGGATATCCACTAGAATGCTACGCTATTATGAACAAATTGGATTAATTAAAAGTTTTCGTCGTGAAGGTTATGCTTACAGAGTTTATGATGATGAAGCAATTTCTAGAATTGAGCAGATTATGCTTTTGCGTAAATTGCGAATTCCTTTACGTCAAATTCAAACAATTCTAGAAAATAAAAATGCAGTTACTGCTATTAACATCTTTCGTCAAAATATAAATGAATTAGACGAGGAAATTACTGCTCTTTCAACAATCAAGGATATTCTCTTTTGTTTTATCAAAGAATTAATTAAAGTTACAGAACTACCATTCAAAAATATTATTTCTGAAAATGACACATTGTTATCAGCTATTGAATCACTCAATATTGTTAGTATTAATTTTAAGGAGGAGCAAGGTATGAATAAGTTAAATAAAGCAGATGAAAGACTATCAAAAATCAATGATATACGTATAGTATACCTACCACCAACTACTATTGCTTCCGCTCATTATATTGGTGATGACCCAGAACTTCATGCAAATACAATGCTTGATGAATTCGTGCGTAAAAACAATTTGAATAAAATTAAACCAGATTTAAGACGTTATGGTTTCAATCATCCTAATCCAATAGATGAAACAGGCTATCATGGTTATGAGGCATGGGTGACAATTCCAGATAATATGGATATTTCGGCACCACTTAAAAGAAAGCAATTTGCAGGAGGGTTATATGGTGCACATATGATTGCTTTTGGCAATTTTGCTGAATGGGATGCACTTCTTGAATGGGTGAATAACAGTGAGAAATATGAATTTGCAGGTGATTTACAAGACCAAGAACATATGTGTGGTCTTTTAGAAGAACATTTAAACTATTTTAGCCATATAGAAAAGACAGACCTTGAGGTAAAAGATATACAACTTGATTTACTAATACCTATTAAGGAAAAATAAGAAAAAATATCAGCATAATAATACTAGTTTGTCAAAAAGATTATATGACTGTGAGATAGCAATTATGATAGAGGAAGATTATTTTTGAAAAGAAGAAATATATCTTTCTATTTAACATTCTAACTATTGACAATTAAACAAGATTATAATAACAAATAGATAAACTATATAGTTTATCTATTTTTTATTATAACTTTAAGCAATCAATATATTTAAATCTAATAAAATTTATCTAAAGTCTTAAAGTTGAAAAAGATAAATGAAGTACCAAGAACCACTTCCTTTTTTTAATCGTCAATCTTATCTCATACATCCTCTGATATACTTGATTTTCTAAGAGGTTTTATTATATCAGTATTAAAAAAACTGTCTTAGAATATATCTTAGATATTAAATATTAATTACAAAAACAAATCTATAATTATATATTAAGTTCTTCTAAGATTTTTATTGCAAATCTTGCATTTGGATATGTAATAGAGCCACCACCAATTACACCTATTTTTATTGCTTCTATAATTTCAGCCTTACTTGCTTCAGAGTTTACACACCCCTCTATATGATAGCAAATGCATTCATCACAACGACTTAAAATAGAAATTGCTAATCCCATCAACTCTTTATTTTTTTTACTTATAGCTCCCTCAGAATAAGTCTTATCATCAAGACTTCCAAAGGCTCTAAAAAATTCATCTGTTTCACTTAGTTTATTATTATATAATTTTCTATATTCTTTCATTTCTTCAAGATTCATGTCTACCTCCTGTGTTCATAAATAATTTTTATAGAGTATGATATAACATCATACTTATATTTTCAATATTAAATATGAATTTTCAATTTATAATGCATATCCTGATTGGTAAATGACCTTAGAATATATAGTTACTGATGACTTTTTACTTTTAATGTTAATTAATTTCAGAGCTAAGATAAATATCTTAATAAGTTTTTAATTGTCTGTTTTAGCTAAGTTTTATAAAAATATATAACTATCCTAGTTATTTTTAGCTGAACTTTTATATATAAAATAAGAATAAATAAATGGTATCACTACAATCATAATTATTACAAAAGTATTATAAAAAGGAATATTAATAAATGCATTAATAATTAACAATATTCCACCAATAATCCAAATCCATCCAGCTAAATGATGTGTTTTATTCCAATTTTCTTCATCATTAAGAGTCCATGGTAATTTTATTCCTAATGTATAGTTTTGTTTACATTTAGGAATATAGTTTCCAATAAAGAAAATCAATATTCCTGAAAATAATCCTATATAAAAATTTGTCTCTAAAGTAATTCCTATTGAATACACAGTCATCATTACTTGCAAAATAACTGAAAGTATAGCAACTCCCCATTTTGAAAAACCTTGAAGTATTTTTGAAAATCCTATTTTCTTTGGTTCATTTTCAATTCTAAACCATGTATATAAATGAATACATAGCATTAATAATGGTACACCAAAAGCTGCTATAACTTTTGGAGCATAATTATCTGGATTTCCATAATTGTCAAAATGAATTGCAACCTGATCTGGCAATCTATTATAAAAACAAATTGATACAATAAATGGTATGAAACATACTAAAGTTGATAAAACAAATTGTTTATTTATCATTTTTTTCATTATCTTTTTCTCCCTTCTCCATAAATTGTGAAAACCAAAGCATAACTTCCTCAAAAACTGAAGTATTTATTTCATAGAAAATGAAGTTTTTATACTTGGTTTCAAATATGAGCCCTGCCTTTTTTAATTGAGATAGATGATAAGAGATTGTGGCATTTGTCATATTAAATTTTTCACTAATTTCTCCTGCTGACATCTTGTTATTCTTTAGCATAAGTAAGATTTCTCTTCTTACAGGGTCAGAAAGAGCTTTAAACGTTTCTGGAAAACCCAACAATATCACCTCTCTATTTAGAATTTCATCTAAATACAATATAGCATAATTAATTATTCACTTCAATAACTATTTAGATTTTTTTCTAAATAGTTATTGAAAATTATTATATAAATTTCTAAAACTAGCTTTAAATAAAACAATCTCAATCATAGATTGTTTTATTTAAATACTTTACTTTCAAAAAAATAAAGGACTTAGAAACAAAACTCTAAGTCCTTTTATTTTATAAACTTTCTTATATTTAAAATATAATGCGCACTATTTATGCAACATATTCATACTTTTCTCTGTATTCTCTTATGGCATCATTCCAAGCTTCTTGTACTGTTACACCTCTTTTATTAGCAATTCTCTGTGCCAGTTCAATTATTTTCATAGCTCTTCTTGATATGTTCATATATATTCCTCCTACAAATTATTATATATTTCATATACATAGATTAAAGTTATATTTTTATACTATATAACTTTTCTATTATAATATTACAATTTCCATATGTATTATATATGAACTGTATTAGAAGATAATTAGAATTTTTGTAAAATTTGTATATATTCATATTTATACAACATTAACCTCATGAAAATCTTAAAATAACATGAAATATATGTTCTCATATATACTATAATGAGCATTTAGAAACTACAAAACACTTGAAGTTTTTAATTATCAGTATCCTATAAAAAAGCCATAACTAATATAACTACAATGGTTGTAGATTTTTATATAATATATAAATAATTATAGGAATTAAAAATATCTAATTAAAACAATGTCTGGTACATTAGCTTTGTGACCATAAACAATGCCATTACTAAAAATATTGGTTTTATCATTTTTGAACCATTTTTTATTGCAACTTTAGCACCCACATAGGCCCCTATTATCATCACTAATGCAAACAATACAGCAATTTTATAATATACTTGACCATTTATCATAAATAATAATAACGAAGTTACATTGCTTGTCAAGTTTAATATTTTTGTATTTGCTGAAGCATGCAAGAAATCATATCCATATATTTTTATAAATCCGAAAGTTAGAAATGTTCCTGTTCCAGGTCCAAAAAAACCATCATAAAATCCCATTATAAATGCCATAAGCATTCCTAATCTCAAATTTTTCTTATTAATACCTTCAAATCTATCTTCTTGACCTAAATTTTTAGAAACAAAAGTATAAATTGCCACTATTAAAATCATTAATACAACTAAAACATTTAGTATATTTTCATTTATTGATAATACACATTTTACTCCTAAAATACTACCTATAATAGTAAAAGGAACTAGCTTTTTTAAAAGTTCATTATTAGTTTTGCCAGATTTTGCATATCTATAAGCACTACTTATACAACCTGCTGATGCTGCAAATTTATTTGTACCAATAGCAAGATGTATTGGTACTCCAATAGCCATAAGAACAGGCATACTGATAAGCCCACCTCCACCTGCTATAGAATCTACAAAAGCAGCTATAAAACCCCCGATACATAAAAAAGTAATTACAAACATAAAATTCCTCCATACATTCTATTTCAATCTCCTTTATAATATATACTCTATACAATTTCTTTTTAATTTTTATTGTCCAATATATTTTTTCTATATTCATTTGGAGTACTATTATTAAATTTTTTAAATATTTGTGAAAAATAACTGCTATTATTAAATCCTACTTTCTTACAAATATCTGCTATACTCATATTTCCATTTTTTAAATATTTTTTAGATTCTTCTATTCTAAGAATATTTATATACTCAGTTATTGAAATTTTATTCTTTTCATTAAAAATAGAACTTAAATAATTTGGACTTATAAAAAATACATCAGATATGCTATTTAAATTTATATTTTCTTTATAATGTTTTTGTATATATTCGTTTATCTTTTCAATTAAATTTACTTTATCTTTTCTCCAAAAGTCTCTATTAATATCAATACATTCTTTAGAAAATTCAAGTAATATATTCCATAAGTCTTCATCACTACTTACAAGTGATATTTTTTTAGTATATTTATTTTTTACATAATAAATAAGATTTAAATCTTCTAAATCTCTAAGTACTGTTCTAGATAATATGAGCGTCATCTCTTGAACAATACTCTTAATATTATTATGTATTTTCTTATTTACCTCTATTAATTTACAAATACCTTCTAAATTCATATTTTTAATTTCTTTCTCAAGAGAAAATTCTAATTCATAAGGATACTCTCCACCATCATTACTAAGTATACTAATTCCTATAGGGCTTATAATACATTTTTCTTCTAACAGCCTAGTATTAGCCTTTTTAAGTGCATCTTCAAGCCTTATATTGTCTTTTCTATTTTTTAATATTTCCTCATCCTTTATGCTAAGTTGGTTTTCAAAGAATTTTCTTTTCGCTATTTCCTGAATAAAATCAGTTACCATTAGTAAATTTTCTTTTAATACATATAATCTACTTTTAGGATTTAATGGAATTTCACTGTAAATTTTATTTATATATTTTGTATCTATATTTGAGTTATTTGATAATATAGACAACCTTTTATCTATATCAATAGATTTATATATTATAAAATTTCCACATTCTATATACCCAATTATATTTTCTTCTAATACTATAGGTATCTCTAGACTAGAAACATCATAATCACAATTATATATTTTAGTAAAATTGTCGTTATTTATATTTTTATTAAGTTTTCTATTACAGGTTCTTATATTTTTGCAAGTAACACAAAATTTAACGTCTCCATTAGTTTCAAATATTTTTTCGTGTTTTGAATCATAAATAGATATTTTAAGCTTCAGTATATTAGATATTTGATTTGCAATATTTTCAATTATATTTATATTAATTAATTCTTGTATATTATTCTCAGAAAACATGATTGGTAATTGTTTTAAGCTCGAAAATTTATAGGGAACATAGGCGATTAATATTATCAAATCATTTTTACCAGTATTTATAATTTCATGTTCTGAATATGGTGGGCAATAGATTATTGATGATTTCTTTATATTAATCTTTCTACCATCAATTATTTGTATTCCTTCTCCTTGAATCACGTATAAAAGTTGTTCTTCACTTAAATGAAAATGTTTTTCTTGACAATTTCCTGGAAAAAATTTTACAACTCCAGCACTAAGTCTATTAGATTGTGTTTTTGATGGCTCATGTATCCATGTAACTTCTCCCCAATTAAATTTTTGCACTTCATATTTACTCGACTCACTAAAATACTCCATAAGCTCACCTCTTAGTTTTTGTCTAAATATTTTTTTATTCTTTCAAATGTCTCATTACTTATCACATGCTCTATTCTACATGCATCTTTTTCAGCTATATTGAATGAAACTCCCAATGTATTTATTAGAAATCTAGTAATTAAAATATGTTTTTCATAAATTTCTTCTGCTTTTTTTCTACCATTCTCAGTTAAAATAATTTCACCATCAAGCATCATTCTAATAAGACCACTTTCTTTTAAAATCCCTACAGCTCTACTTACACTTGCTTTACTATAATTTAATTCTTTTGCTATATCAATAGACTTTACAACTCCATTTTTCTTCTCCAAAATCAATATTGTCTCTAAATAATTTTCTCTTGATTCATACATTTCTACTTCCCCCAAGCAATAATAATTCAATTCTAATATTTTTATCATACTAATTAAAAAAGTATAACTGTATGTTTTAACATCATAATCTAGATTGTTCATATATAATAAAAAAATACTCACTTTTATACTCATAAGTATTTTTATCACTTACATTAATATATCTTATCATAATTTTCTTTTTTATTACATAGAGAAATATCATATAAAATAAAACCCATTTTAGATTTTGATATATAGTGTAAAAATCATTAAAAACGAGACTTTACATAAATAAATAGACAACCTAGTTGAAAAACCTTCATAAAATCAGGTATAAATGACAGGAATACTAATTCATTTTCTACACACTATTTTAATTATTATCAACCCATTAATTCTAAGAAGTTAATATCAAAAACTAGTATCCTTTTTCTATATTTACTTATCCTCAATAGAAATAGTTATAAAAAGAGCACAAAAAATTATTTCTTAACTGCCTTTTTTTCATTTAGATAAGCTACTTTTTCATCTATTTGCTCCATACAATGTTCCAACACATGTATTTTATTTTGAATATTCTGTTTATATTGCTCAAATAGGCAAATTCTTTTATCTATTGTGTCATCTCCCATATCACAGAAATGAAAACATTCATATATATTCTTTATAGATAAACCTGCCATTTTAAGTTCTGTAATAAATATCAAGCGTTCTACATCCTTTTCTGAAAAGTAACGAACACCGCTTGGTTTTCTATTGATGGGAAGTAGTAAACCTTTTTCTTCATAAAAACGGATTGCTGATGGAGAAATTTCAGTTATTTTTGATACCTCAGTCATGGAATATTGCATGTTCTTTACCTCCCTAAACTTTTAAATGAATAATAACATTATAAAAATTCCTTTCATAATAGTCAATCAGTATTCAATAAAAAGTATTGACTTCAAGTTAGGTTGAAGTTGTATAGTTTGAAGTGTAAAAATCAATTTGTAAAAGAAAGGATTATATAAATGGAAAAATATGCAACTATGATTAAAGAAAATTTAAATGCAGGAAAAGTACTTTGTGGGATTGCAGTTTCACTGTCTGATTCAGCTGTAAGTGAATTAGTAGGATTATCTGGATACGATTTTGTATGGATTGAGGGAGAACATGGAGCTTTAGACCATAAAGACATTCAGCAACATATGATAGCAGCACATGCTGGTGGTGCTGCTTCTTTGGTTAGATTGGGAAATAGTGACCCTACTCTTGTTAGAGCTATAATGTATATGGGAACAGATATTATAGGCTTTCCATTTATTAATACAGTACAAGACGCACAAAAAGCAGTATCAGTTTGTACCTATCCACCAAAAGGCATAAGAGGATGCAACCCTCAACGTGCTTCGTATTATGGGCATATGAATTATTTAGAGCAGATAAAGAAACATTGAAAATGATGTTAATTGAACAAAAATCAGGCTATGACAATCTTGAAGATATAGTACAGGTTGATGGTTATATTTCTTTTACAATAAATGGAGCACATTATTACTCCTTTTCCTTACATTTTTCTACAACACTTATTAAAACTTTCATAAGATTAAATAGCTCAGATTATTCAGTTTATACTTAATAAACATACTGCCAGATAACAAATAAAAAATCGTTATCTGGCAGTACTGAATATATATTGAAGTCAAAATATTAAATATTTTATCTTTTATAAAATATTCATTACATATATCATGCTATTAATATTTTTTAGTGTTATGTATACTAATATTATCATTAGTTTTTTAAAAATTAGCTTTTTATAGCATACAAATTTATTCAGCCAACATTTTACCTAATTCAATACAATTAGCCTCTGCCTCTCCATCTGGATCTTCCATTGCTGTGATTCCTTCACCACCTATAATTGTAGCACCAGCATTTTGCATACGTTCTTCCCAATCTCTCATCCATTCACAATTTCCCCAACCATATGAACCAAATAATCCAATCTGTTTACCTGATACCATTGCTTCTAATTCTGATACAAATGGTTCCATATAACCTTCTTCCAATTGTTCTGCTCCCATAGATGGGCAACCTAGTGCAAATTTATTTTCTCCTTTTAAATCGCTTGGTTTCAATAAACTTACATCTAAAACCTCTGCTATTTTACCTTTTGACTTTACACCTTCAGCTACAAAATTTGCCATTTTTTCAGTATTTCCTGTTCCACTCCAATAAACAATATATATTTTATTCATTTTTACCTCCTACGATATTTTTAATCATTCTTTTAGTTAGCTATGGCTAACTAGAATTTAAAAAATAAAAGATTTCTTTATTTGAAATCTCTTTATTTTTTCTAAATATATAATATCATGCACAGTTTTAAAAATCAATACTTATTGATAATATTTCTCATTAAATAATTTTTATCATTTATTTCGTAAATATATAGTCCTTATCTTTCATTAGCAAACAAAGATTATCTTTTAGTATTTCCCTTGTATTTATAAAGATTTAAATATAAGTAACCATTTCCTTGTTCTGTTCTAGGCAAACCAAGTGCTCTTGTACACTTTATCAACTGTGCATACAACTCAGCTTCATCAAAATTTCGTTCAAACTCTTCTCTTGCCCACTCTTTAATCAATGCCATTGAACCTGTTACATAGGGTGCACTCATACTAGTACCACTCATAATAGCAAGTTTATTATCCATATAAGTGGATAAAATATTTCTTCCTGGTGCAACTAAATCTATTGTACTATTTGAATTGCTAAATTTCTCAACTAAATAATTTTCATTTATTGCACCTACTTCTATTACTTCAGGATAACTTGCTGGATAACTATATTCACTTGTACTAGAATCTCCATCTCCATTATTACCAGCTGCACACACTACAGGAATATTATTTTTTACTGCTTGTAAAACAGCATTTTTTAGATTTTTATCATCTTTATTCCCTCCTAGAGACATAGATATAATATCTACCTTGCTACTTACAGCAAAGTTGATAGCATTAATTATACTCTGATATGTCCCAATACCATCTTTATTTAATGCTTTTGCTATTAATAATTTACAATCTGGTGCTACTCCCATAACTTCATTGTTATAATTAGATGCTGCTATAATGCCTGCTACATGTGTTCCATGTCCATTAAAATCCTCATATATATTTTTATTTCCATTACTATCATCACTGAAATTTGCACCTCCAATGATTTTTCCTTTTAATAGAGGGTGAGATGTATCGCAACCTGTATCTATTATACCAACTACAACATTTTTACCAGTGTAACCCTCTTCCCACATTCCTTTAGCATTCATTTGTTTTATACCATATGGAAATTTATTCTTTGTTCCTCTTAGATTTTCATTTATCTCATATGGAATTAACTTCATTTTTTTATTCATAATGTATCCCCCTAAAAATTTTATTGCATATAAAAAATTATAAACAAGTTAAAGTGATAAACTATAAATTAATAATTTAATTTATAGTTACATGCTTATACTCATCTATTTATATTTATGATATGTTTTTTATTTTTAG
Source organism: Clostridioides sp. ES-S-0190-01 (assembly GCF_020658275.1). Classification (NCBI taxonomy): domain Bacteria; kingdom Bacillati; phylum Bacillota; class Clostridia; order Peptostreptococcales; family Peptostreptococcaceae; genus Clostridioides; species Clostridioides sp. ES-S-0190-01. The sequence continues at coordinate 93,121 of NZ_JACVWA010000037.1, forward strand.
GAGTCATATTTTATTGTCTACAAAATAAAATTTATATGTTATATCAAACTAAAGATTTGCTTACATATACAGATTTACTTTTGTAGATAATTTACTTTTTTGTAGGATATAAAATATTTTATACATTTAAAACAATAAAATAGGATATCTTATTTATGGTAAAAACTTTTTAAGATATCCTGTTAGTATTTAATATTCTCTACTTTTTTAATATATTTACTATTTCAAAACTGCCCCTGTATTTGCTGATGTAACCAGCTTAGCATATCTACTTAAATATCCATGCTTTATTTTTGGTTCTAAAGGCTTAAATTTTGATTTTCTATTTTCTATTTCTACTTCACTTACTTTTAGTTCTAATTTTTTATCTGGTATATTTATAGAAATTATATCTCCTTCTTCAACTATTCCTATTAAACCACCTTCCATAGCTTCTGGAGAAATATGTCCTATAGATGCCCCTCTGGTAGCTCCTGAAAAACGCCCATCAGTAAGAAGTGCTACATGCTTATCAAGCCCCATTCCCGCAACTGCTGATGTAGGAGATAACATTTCTTTCATTCCTGGCCCTCCTTTTGGACCTTCATATCTTATAACTATAACATCACCTTTGTTTATTTTTTTGTCAAATATAGCACTAACAGCTTCTTCTTCTGAATTAAAAACTCTTGCTGGACCTTCATGAATCAACATTTCCTCTGCTACTGCTGATTTTTTTACAACTGCTCCATTTACAGCAAGATTACCTCTTAAAATTGATAGGCCACCTTGACTGCTATATGTATTTTCTAATGTATGTATTACTTCTTCATTCTTTATCTCACAATTTTTTATGTTTTCTCCTATAGACTCGCCTGTTACTGTTTTACAATCTAAATTTATTCCTTTTATCTTTGAAAGTTCATTCATTATAGCTGGTATTCCTCCTGCCATATGTAAATCTTCGATATGATGCTTACCACTTGGACTTAATTTTGTTAAACAAGGAGTTTTTTCACTTATTTCATCAAATAAATCTAAATTAAGTTCTATTCCTGCTTCATAGGCTATTGCAGGTAAATGAAGCACTGTATTTGTAGAACCAGCCATTGCCATATCTACAGTTATTGCATTTTTAAAAGCGTCTATTGTCAAAATATCTCTAGGCTTTATATTATTCTTAAGAAGTTCCATAACATACATACCTGCATACTTTGCTATTCTTTTTCTTTCTCCTGAATGTGAAGCAGCAGTACCATTATATGGAATACCCATACCTAGTGCCTCTGTTAAACAATTCATACTATTAGCTGTAAAAAGCCCAGAACATGAACCACATCCAGGACAAGAATTCATTGCCAACACTTCTAGTTCTTCTTCACTCATTGTCCCATCCTTACAAGCTCCAACACCTTCCATTGCAGAGTTAAAGTCATATACTTTTCCATTTGCTTTTCCTGGAAGCATAGGACCTCCACTTACAACAACACTTGGTATATTAAGTCTTGCAGCCGCCATTAACATTCCTGGGACTATTTTATCACAATTAGGTATAAGTACTAAAGCATCAAAACCATGTGCCATTGCCATTGCCTCTATAGAATCGGCTATTAATTCTCTTGAAGCAAGTGAATAATTCATTCCAACATGCCCCATAGCTATACCATCACAAACTCCTATAGCTGGAAATTCTAATGGTAATCCACCACTCATTCTCACTCCATTTTTTGCTGCTTCTGCTATTTCATCAAGATGAAGATGACCAGGAATCACTTCATTTTGTGCATTTACTATACCTATTAATGGTCTTTCAATTTCTTCTCTAGTAAGACCCATTCCATACATTAATGCTCTCTTTGGAGCTCCCTCTATTCCTTTTTTTATATCGCTTCTCATGGTATTACCTCTTTCTTATATTTTTAAAATTTTCATAATATTATTATAATATATTTTTATATCAATTAATTACAAAAAACCCAAAAAATATTAAAAAATATTAATATAAAAATATTACTATTTTATATTAATATCTTACACAAATAAATTAAATAGTTATTCTCTCTTAGATATACTAGTTGGAGAAATCTTTTTTGCCAATATTAAAGATGTTATTATTAATAAAAACAACAACACTATAGAAATTATAAAAGAAGGATTAGTGATATCAATAGCTTTATCTCCTATATTTAAGAACACTAATGTTCCTGGTAAAATACCAATAAGTGTTGCAAACATATAGCTACTAAATCTTATATTAGTAAGCCCTGCTCCATAGTTTATAAGATTATATGGAGTAATTGGTATCAATCTTAATACAAATATAATAAAAAATCCTCTCTTCTCATCTGCCTCCATAAAAAGTTTCCATAAAGATGGTGATAATCTATTTTTTAAAAACTTAGTTATGGCATCCTTAGCTAATACCTTTGCCATCATAAACATAATTGCACTATTAACACCTGCACCTATTATCGTATAAAGTGTCCCTTTCCACAATCCAAATGCTAATCCTCCAGCCAATGCTAATACTGGAACGGGAAAAAAAGTAATTGGCAAAATTGAGAAAATCAATATATATACAAAGGGTGCATAGTTTCCATATGATTGCACATATTGACGTATTTGCTCTGCTGTAATACCCCTAAAAAATGCATAATAAATGAGTATAAAAATAACAATGATAAGTGCTGTAACAATTCCTTTCAAATTCCTTTTTATAATAAATATCATCCTTTCTATGTGTATTTATTGTATATCTCTATTGTTTATCTTCTTTTTTAAGTTTCAATAAATAACCCTTTATTTATATTCCATCTAAATAACTTCTTCATGACTTTTTAAAATTTCATCAAAGTTAATAATCCTACATCAAAAATTAAAATAAGATTTTTAATATTAATTAATTCAGATTCTATATGATTTAGACTTATTAGATGAAAGTTAATAGTAATCACTTCTTATGATATTATCTCTTTATCAGATTTTCAAGTTTCAATAATATCATTATAATACATTTTTATATTAACTAATTACAAAAAATCTAAAAAATATCAATAAATTACACAATTAAACTAAATAATTATTTTTTATTGTATTCCTTAGAAAATTTTTTTAATAAGATGTAAGATAGTATTATTTATAGAAAATATGAGCTTTATTATTTCATGCATTAATAAATATTGATTTTTTAATAAATAAAAAACATTCCCATTAAGAGAATGTTTTTAGGTATATAAGTATATTAGAAATACACTGCTATTTGTATTCTATCAACAATATTTTTTGGAGAATATAAGTCTAAAATATCTTCATATATTCATATATAAATCCATAAACCTTCATAAAATAATTATTTTCTAAAATCCCATATTTTTAACTGCATATCACATAATAGCATAGTTTTGTAAAGTTGAACTATTATACATATCTTATCTAATAAAGCACACTCCAAAAATACTCATAACCTTAATTATAATAATTTTCTCGCAACCTCATCTACTTCTGAAGTATTTTCCCATTTTGTTGGCTTTTCTGCAATTCTCTTTATAAAAGGTATAATTGGTTCAAGTTTTTTATCTGTGAACATTGGTAATAGACATACGATTATCCAATATTTCCAATCATCATCTTGTTCCTCTGGGGTAAGAATATCTATATCAATGGAGTAATAATTTCTTGATGTAATGCCAATACAGGCAATATATATTTTGCAACAGGCCAATTGTAATCTTGTATCCATTCTAAAAGCTTAAGGCAAATAGGTTTTATCTCTTCATCAGATAATAATTTTAATTTTTCAATATTACAGTTATCAAACTTATCTTTTGGAAGTAGTTCTTCGACATTTTTCATAATCTATTTCTCCAGTCTAACACACAATAATTGCCTTATCTTCAAGATAGACAAAAATCGTTTATGTTTAGATTCTAATATCTACATTTACAAATGTAAAACAAATTATAACTTAATATACTTGTATATAAGTACTAATTTTAAGTTAATCAAATATAATATTTGAAACTTTATCCCAGTTAATCGCTCTCGAATTATATTCAGGGTGTGATAATTTTACTACATGAGTTGAATTATTATAATTATAATAAATTGTAGTAGTACCATCAATTTGATTCCTCTTATATCCTTGATAGCTAGCATTATTTGGCACTTTTTTTTCAATAAAACTATATGCAGATGAAGCATCAAGTATTTTTACTTTATTAGGAAACATCAACATAAAAAAAGTTATAAGAGCAAAAATACATATACATGTAATACTATACCATTTAATCCATTTCATACAATTCCTCCTATTTTACCAATATATACTATTATTATTTCCATATATTTATAATATTTATACATATGATAAAATTTTTAAATACTTACATATTAAGTGTAGAAGATTCAATTTTCTAAGTCTTATAAGGATACATAGTTTATTTTTATAAGTTAATAAATTTTTAAGGTTTTATTAAAGAAAAGTTTATTTTTAAAGATTACAATAAAGATAGTATTTATAAGGTCAAAAATATAAATTTTGGAGGGAGATAAATTAAAATTATGTGTACACTTTATCCGTTATTTTGTGCAATATTACCTTGTTTAATATACCAAATAATTGTTATAAGAAGAGTAAATTTAAAAGAAAAAAGGAATTTAGTAACACATCTAATATGGGTCTATGTTTTTTTGTTTTATATTTACTTAGCACTTAGCAAAGCAGGTATTGGAAGTATATGGGATATAGGTAGATATGGTGAAATTATTAGACTAGATGAAATAAATTTAATTCCATTTAGTTCAAGTGGTGCTTTAACCTACATTCTAAATATCATCATGTTTATGCCTTTAGGATTTTTACTTCCTTTGATTTGGAAAAGATTTAGAAATTTTATTAGCATATTATGTACTGGACTAAGCTTTTCATTGGCAATTGAGATTTGTCAATTATTTAATCATAGAACCACAGATATTGATGATTTGATGATGAATACTCTAGGTGCTATTTTGGGATACTTCATATGGATATGTATAGATAATTTATTTAATTATATAAGTAAAAAGACTGTCTTTGCACATCGATATGAACAGATTCTTCAAGATGAAATTGCTGTTGAAGCTGATGATGATACAAATAGAAAAACTATTAACCTACCTAAAAATGAAGCTATTATGTACTTAATATTAGCTGTTTTAGGAGAATTTCTATTGTATAATTTTTATATCACTTATTAGATAATTTAATGTATCTATTAGCTTTACATTTTATCTTAATATTTATGTACAAATAAAATACCCATTCTTACTACCTTAAGAACAGGGTATTTTATTCTTTAATATATTTAACAATAACTTTTTATCTTATTGATAATACCTATTTTCACTTTTCTGCTTGATTATAGCAAAAACAATATTTAAAATAAATTTTAATTATAATCACTTTCAACAAAATTATTAGAATAATTTTCAAATCTGAATAGCCTAATATAATAACCTTACTTAATTGGCATTTGAAATATTCGATTTACATTACATCTAACTTTATTAGCAGTTATATAATCATATTCAGTGCCATTCTCAATAAAATTTTGTATCTTATCTAATACTTGTATTGCTCTCTCTTTACTTTCATAACATCCTATCTTCCTAGTATTATACATATCTTCAAATGTTACATATATTTGATTATCATTTATTTCAATTTTACTAACTTTCATTAAATTAGTTTTATCCTGGCTTCTAATTATTATCATTTCAAATTCTCCAATATATTTAATTTATTTTTAAGTCATTTCCTTGTTATATACTATTTTGACATAATTAAAACTTTTACCATTACATATTTATATACCATCTTTCTCTTTTGAGAGTTTCTTTAATCCTAAAAGCCTTGCTAATTAGTTCTCTTTTTTATTTCCATAATAAATCATTTGTTGATTATTCCAACATCATTATACAATCTATTTCACTTAGTAAAACTTATCCTTACCACCCTTTCCATGTTGATTTATACATTTGGTAATTGTATTAATAAAAATTTTTATTCAAATCATTTGTATATTAAATCATTTATATCAAAACTCAATATTTTACAACATATATATCTCTTTTCTATAAACTTATTTTTATATTTTCTTCAAATAAATGTATTATAGGATTTATTTTTAATAATTTCATTATTTTTTTTATAGCATCATTTTTAATTTTGATTTGTTTCCATTCAACATATCACCCTTCCATAAATTACCATTTGTATAATTTATATTATATATATACAAACGGTAATTATCAATCTTTTTTCTTATCTTTTTTCTTTTTTTATATATTTTTGGTAATTTTATTTTACTTTTCAGCAAAATAACTTATAATTTCGGTAAGGAGTGATGTACATATGGAAAGTTTAGGAGATAGAATAGCAAAGCTAAGAAAAGAGTTGAATATAAATCAAAAGGAACTTGCTACTAAAGTTGGTATAACTGAAGCTAGTTTATCACGTTATGAAAATAATCTGCGAGAACCTAAAAGTGAAATAATAGTAAGATTAGCAAAATCACTGAAGACATCTACAGATTATTTATTAGGTATAAATGAAAATACAAAAATAAATAGAGAAGACAAATTAATAATAGAAAGTTTATCAGTTAGTGAAAAAACAAAGCAGCTTTTAGAAAAGATATATTCACTTGAAGAAGAAGATAGAGAGGCTATAGAAAAAATGATTGATAATGCTTATATAAAGAGATTTTTAAAAGAAGAGAATTAGTTCTCTTCTTTTACTTTTTCCAATATTTCTAATAACAGTTCATAAAAATCAATATCTACACTCAATAAAAAATCTAATTTAATTCCTGTGTCTTTAATTTTTTCCTTTCTTATAATAGTAGTATTTGATTTTTCCACATACACCATCCCCCAGCGAACCTATGTTCTTAATTTTATTCAAAGATTCCCAACAAATTTTTAATAAAAATTATGTAATTATGATTTTTTCATTTCATAAAATATTTTTCTCTTATCCAAAATTTTCTTGGATAATTATCTTAACTATATAATAATACTTTTATTCTACAGATGCAATAAAAAACTCGTAATTATAACAAAAAAATCTATTATTGTAGAATTTTGTATATTTTTTATGTTTTTATATATTTTTTAAGATAATTCTTATTATAAAATTTTGTATAAATATATAAATTTTTATGTTTATTTAATCTACTTTTTAGTACTTGATAAAGTATAAAAAATACTGATAATTATAGTTTACTAACTATCATTATCAGTATTTTTTTACCATTTATAAACATAATTAAAATCCACTTTCTAAAGAGGCTAGATTTACCTGACTACACTTCAAATTTTTCTCACAAAATACTATTTATCTTTTATTTATGTTATTCACTTTATATTTGTGTAGTAAAATTTATTTAGCTTGAAACTATTTTTATTATTGAGAGTTTAAGTTTTCATAACTTAATTATTGGAACTTAATTATTAATGAAAATAAAGTTAATTTTCATTATAAGTATTATCTTTTCAATATGTACTTACTATATAATTCTATTATTTATTTTCACTTTCCAGTTTTAATAAATAATCCTTTGTTTTTATTCCGCCCAAATAACCTCTTAAACTTCCATTAGAACCAATAAGCCTATGGCAAGGTATAAAAATAGAAATAGGATTTTTACTATTGGCCAACCCCACTGCTCTATATGATTTAGGTCTATTGATTGTATTCGCTAATTCTAGATAAGTTCTTGTTTCTCCATATGGAATTTTACAAAGTTCACTCCACACTTGTTTACTAAACTCACTTCCTGATGGATGTAATGGTAAATCAAATTTTTTTCTATCACCATTTAGATATTCACTTAGTTGTTTATTTGCATCTTTTATAATTTTAGTCTCTTTAACTGTATATTTTTCACAAGATAATTCTTGTATCCCAAAGAATAAATCTGTAATGTAATTATTTTCTTCTGATATTCCTATTTTCCCAATTTTAGTTTCATAGTAAAATATATTTTTCATTGAGCACTATATCCTTCCATATTTATTTTTATCTTCAGTTATGATTAATAGTTTTACTTATTTATATCATATATTTTATCAACTTTTAATAAAAAAACTTTACTCTGTTTAAAAATATTTGTTTTATATAAAATCAATTAATACCCTATATTATATAAATAATAAAACTAATTATATCTTCCTTATTAAAATCATAAATATATAAATTAATTAACATTAATGAACAAGAAAGTCAGTAGAGCATGATGTATCAAACCATACATTTTGCTCTACTGACTTTTTATTACTTAACTAAAACTTCAATATTTTCATCTTGCCCATCTATAACTATAGTACATCCATTATATATATCTCCAGCAATAAGTTTTCTTGCAATTATAGTTTCTAATGTATTTCCTATATATCTCTTAAGAGGTCTTGCACCATACACAGGGTCATAACCTTCTCTCACCATTACATCTTTAGCTGAATCTGTAACCTCAATAGAAATATCTTTTTCTTTTAATCTATTTTTTAAATCTTCCATAAATATGTCTATAATTTTCTTGATATTATCTTGGTCTAAAGGTTTAAACATTATAATATCATCTACTCTATTTAGAAATTCAGGTTTAAATCTATGCTTCATCTCATTCATTACAAGACTGTTAGTAGTATCTGTTATATTTCCACCTGCTTCTAATAAATAATTACTTCCTATATTAGAGGTCATTATTATAAGAGTATTTTTGAAGTCTACAGTCTTACCTTTATTATCAGTAAGTCTACCATCATCTAATATTTGTAAAAACATATTAAATACATCTTCATGTGCTTTTTCTATCTCATCAAATAATATTACAGAATAAGGTGCACGTCTAACTGCTTCTGTAAGTTGTCCGCCCTCTTCATATCCTACATATCCTGGAGGAGGTCCTACTAATCTTGATACAGCATGTTTTTCCATATATTCAGACATGTCAATTCTAATTATATTGTCTTCACTATCAAATAAATTTCTAGCAAGAGTTTTTGCAAGTTCAGTTTTTCCAACTCCTGTAGGCCCTAAGAATATAAATGAACCAATTGGTTTTCTTTCATCTTTTAGGCCAGCTCTTGCACGTATTACTGCATTTGAAACTGCTGTAACAGCTTCATTCTGTCCAATAACTCTCTCATGAAGTTCATCTTCTAGCTTAAGTAGCTTTTCTCTTTCACCTTCGACTAATTTAGTTACTGGTATACCTGTCCACTTTGATACAATATTAGATATTTCTTCTTCTGTAACTTCTTCTTTTAAAAGTGAGTTTTCAGAACCATCATTCATACTTTCTTCATATTTCTTTATTTGCTCTTCTAATTTAGGTATTTCACCATATTTAACCTCTGCTGCTTTGTTAAAATCATATTCTCTTTCGTACTTTTCAGCTTTTCCTTTAGCTTCATCTAATTGAGATTTTAAATTTTTGATATCTAGTATTTGACTCTTCTCTTTTTCATATTTAGCAGTCATTTCATCATTTTTAGATTTTAACTCTGCTATTTCCTTTTGAATATCTTCTAATCTTGTCTTACTCTTATCATCATTTTCTTTAAGCAAAGCTTCTCTCTCAGTTTCTAGTGTAAATAATTTTCTTCTAACCACATCTAATTCTGTTGGCAATGAATCTATTTCACTACGAATCATAGCTCCAGCTTCATCTATTAAATCTATTGCTTTATCTGGTAAAAATCTATCTTGTATATATCTATGAGAAAGTTTTGCTGCTGCTACAATAGCATTATCATGAATTCTTACTCCATGATGTATCTCAAATCTTTCTTTAAGTCCTCTAAGTATAGATATTGTATCTTCAACAGTAGGTTCTTCTGCAATTACAGGTTGGAAACGTCTTTCAAGGGCTTTATCTTTTTCTATATATTTTCTGTACTCATCAAAAGTAGTTGCACCAATACAATTTAACTCTCCTCTTGCAAGCATAGGCTTAATCAGGTTACCTGCATCCATTGAGCCTTCTGTTTTACCAGCACCAACTATAGTATGAATCTCATCTATAAATAGAATGATTTTTCCATCAGAACTTTGAACTTCTTTTAAGACAGCCTTTAATCTTTCTTCAAATTCTCCTCTATATTTTGCACCAGCAATCAATGCGCCCATATCAAGAGAAAATACTATTTTATCTTTTAATCCTTCTGGTACATCTCCTCTTACTATTCTCTCTGCTAAGCCTTCAACTATCGCAGTTTTACCTACACCTGGTTCACCAATTAATACAGGGTTATTTTTTGTTCTTCTTGATAAAATTCTTATAATTCTTCTTATTTCTTCATCTCTTCCAATTACAGGATCTAATTTATTTTTTTTAGCTAAATCTACTAAATTTGTTCCATATCTAGCAAGTGCATCATATGTTCCTTCTGGGTCTTGTGTTTCTACCCTTTGACTACCTCTAACTTGTGATAAAACATTTAAAAAATCATTTTTATTTATATTATATTGTTTCAATATTTTACCAACAACTGATTTTGATTCTGTTTCCATCATTGCAAGCATAACATGTTCAACACTTATATATGAATCTTTAAATTCTTTAGAAATACTTTCTGCTTTTATAAGTACTTCATTTATTTTTCTAGTAGCTGACACTCCTTGTGAATCTGCTCCTTCTCCATATACTTTTGGAAGTTTATCCATTTCAAAGTTTACAGTATTTCTTAAAGAATCTATTGATATATTCATCTTTTCTACTATATTTGGTATTAATCCATCTTCTTGATTAATAAGTGCTGAAAAAAGATGAATTACATCTACTTGTTGGTTATGATTTTTTACTGCTTCATTATAAGCCTCATTTAAACTTTTTTGAACTCTTAAAGTCATTTTTTCTACGTCCATATAAATCCCTCCATTTTAATATTATATCCAAATAAATTAAATTCTCTCATTTATGATTATTGATTTTCTAAGCTCTAAAAGACTATCAAGCAAACTTTCATTTTTTTGTATGTCAAAACTTAATGTCAGATTAAAGGTTCCATCTGAATTAAAAAAATCAAACACTTCTTTTGATTTTGCTCTTAGATATAAATCTTCATCTATAAGTCTTTTTTCACCTATTAACAAATATTGGCACTTATCTATAAAACTCTTTCTAAAATCAATAGTATATAGATTTTCTAAAAGATTATATTGGTAAATTGCAATATTATTAAACACTTTTAATAAATTTGAATTTACAAAATTGTAAATTTGATTATCGTTATACAGTGATATTTGTTCATATATATACTCTCTAAATAAAGGATGAATGTTTTGTTTAAGTTTCAAAGTAACTTCAGCTGGTATTTCAAAATACAACTTCCAGTATTCAGAATTATTTTTTTCTAATATAAATGCTACTCTGTTTAAACTAGTGGGGCTAATCTCTTTTAATGTACATTCAAAATTATAATATCTCAAACTAGTTTCTTCATTTTCAAATACATAATCAAACCACTGTAGAACATTTCTATCAAGTTTTAAACTCATATAAAAACCTTCTTCCTTATTTACTAACCTTATTAGGTCTTTTTATCTGATTATATTCTTCTAGTAAACTTTCTTTATCAGCTTTATTTCCTTTATATGCTATATGTGGATTTATCATATACTCACCATTTTTTACTTTCTGTAAAAAATCTAATTTTTTTAGTTCTGTAAACAATGAAGACAAGGAAGTCTTTGGATATTCAAATTCGCAAGATAATTCATGTAGTGTTTTCCTAATCTTATTATTTTTATCCATAGAATTTATTAATTTTATTGGAATTAAATCTCTTTTAGTATACATTCCTTCTGCCACTTTGATATAATTTTTAAAGCAAACATTCATATATTTACTTTTGTTCATAACCAAATTTCTACTTTCTGTGTATTCTTGATTTAAATCTTTTTTTAATGCCTTATCTAAATTAAATATCTCTTCTCACTCTCCTTATCTCTAATTGATAATATAAATATATTACAAAAAAATATGTATGTCAAAAACAAAAATAACAAAAGTTTATCTATAAACTAAACTTTTGTTTATCTATAAGCTAAACTTTATTGTTTTTTAAAATCAGTATTTTCAATTTATTGGTAAGATTTTTGAATAATATTTGTAAATTTTTTTTAAAAATTTTAATATGCTCAGTAAAATAATCTTTTCTACAGAGTAAAACCACTAAACACATAATATTTCCAATTATTTTTTTGTAAGTTTACTTGACATAGTATATATATATTTATATAATGTATATATGCTATATATACAATTTAAGGAGGTGTTTAATTGAATATAGTTATTAGTAATTCAAGTGGCAAGCCAATATACGAACAAATTACTACACAAATTAAAAGTATGATTATAAGTGGAGAGTTGCCAGAAGGTACTGCTCTTCCAAGTATGAGATTATTAGCAAAAGAACTTAGAATAAGTGTAATTACTACAAAACGAGCATATAGTGATTTAGAACATGATGGATTTATTGAAACAGTTACTGGTAAAGGTAGTTTCGTATCTGGAAAAAATATGGATTTTGTTAAAGAAGAACAACTTCGTTTAATCGAAGAATACCTACAAAAAGCAGTTGATACAGCTCAAAGTAGTGGCATTACATATAATGAGTTACAAGATATTTTACTTTTATTATATAAGGGAGAATGATAATTATGGACGCAATAACTATAAAAAACCTAAACAAAGTTTACAAAAATTTTGCATTACAAGATGTATCTTTTTCAGTACCAAAAGGCTCTATAATGGGATTTGTAGGTGAAAATGGTGCAGGAAAAACTACTACACTAAAATCAATTTTAAATTTAATATCTTATGATAGTGGAAATATTGAAATCTTTGGCCTTGATAACATAAAAAATGAAAAAGAAATCAAAGAACAAATTGGTGTCGTATTTGAAGGAAGCAACTTTCATGAGAATTTAAATACAAATAATATCTCAAAAATTATGAGCCATATCTATAAAAACTGGGATGATAGACTATTTAAAGAATATTTAAAACAACTAAGAGTTCCAAATAATAAACTAATTAAAGAATTTTCAAAAGGTAATAAAATGAAACTTAGTATTGCTGTAGCTTTATCTCATAAACCAAAGTTATTAATATTAGATGAAGCAACTAGTTCACTTGACCCTATTGTAAGAGAAGAAATATTGGATATATTCTTAGATTTTATACAAGATGAAGAACATTCTATTATTTTATCTTCACATATTACAAGTGATTTAGACAAAATAGCAGATTATATTACATTTATACATAAGGGGAAAATTGTATTTAGCGAAAGCAAAGATGAATTAATCGATACTATGGGTATCTTAAAATGTAATTCTAATGATTTTGCTAAACTTACAAATGAAGATTATTTATATTATCGTAAAAGCCAGTTTGGATATGAAGTACTACTTAAAGATAAGTATAAATTTATTACAAAACATCCAAACCTTATAGTTGATAATACATCAATTGAAGAAATTATGTTATTTTATGTAAGAGGTGATAAATAATGAAGGGACTAATTTTAAAAGACTTACTTAATTTAAAAAGCAATATAAAATTTCTAATTTTATTTATGATTGTATTTGGATATATCTCTTCTGTTGGAGATGGAAATAACAGTAGTTTTATAGGTGTTATTATAGTTTTATGTACAACAATGATTGTTTCAACATTTTCATATGATGATTTAAATAAATGGGATAGCTATGTACTTACAATGCCTATCAAACGTGACACTATTGTATTAAGTAAATATTTAACTATGTTAATATTTAGCTTTATAGGTGTATTTTTTTCACTTATTATTAGCATTGTTAATGGATATTTTAAAAATACACTTGTTTTAGATGATACTTTAGTTATTACAGGATTAATTTTATCAATTTCAGTATGTTTTGCTAGCCTTATTTTACCACTTATTTATAAATTTGGTACAGAAAAAGCTCGTTTATTAATGATTGCATGCTTTTTACTTCCTACTGCTGCAATATTAGGATTTAAAAGTCTTTTGGAAAGATTTAATTCAAGTATTTCTATTGAAATTATACTTAATACTTTAGTTTATTCTCTTCCATTTATTGCGATTTTATTATTTGTAATTTCATATTTTATTTCTACAAAAATTTATTGTAAAAAAGAAGTGTAAAAGATATTAACACTAGTTTTATATTTAAGTGGTTTTATAAAAGATTTTATAAAAATACTATCAGGGTAAAATTTGATAGTATTTTTGTTTTTTATGAATTTATTTCTACTAGGATTTTTATTTTTTTATTATTTATTTATTCAGTAACATCCTATTATTTTCTAAATATACTGATATAATATAATTATCTGATAAATTTAGTTGACAATTATATTTTTAGGAGGGTACACATGTTAGGACAAAGATGTATGGATTATTTACAAACATTAGGAAAAATAAGTTCAACAACAACAGGACTTACAAGACTTATATTAACTGATGAGCATAAAAAATCGATTGAATTAATAAGTTCTTGGATGAAAAATTTGAATCTTGATATTGAAATTGACGATATTGGAAATATTATAGGTACATATAAATCTAATTTCTTAAACGCACCTACATTAGTAGTTGCATCTCATCAAGATAGTGTAAAATGTGGAGGTATATTTGATGGAATGCTAGGAATAATTGTTCCTCTAATTGGACTTGAAGAATCTATAAATAATAATAAGTCTTATCCATTTAATATTAAATTAGTTGCATTCGCTGAGGAAGAAGGAACAAGATTTGAAACATCTCTAATGGGAAGTAAAGTTTTTGCTGGTACTTTTAAAGAGGAACTACTCAAATCTGTTGATGAAAATGGAATCACGCTTGAAGAAGCTGTAACAAAATTTGGATTTGATACTAAAAATTTAATAAATTTACACCCTAGAAAAGATATTGATGCTTATTTAGAATTCCATATCGAACAGGGACCTGTCTTAGAAAACAATGCTCTTCCTGCTGGTATTGTTTCAAGTATTACAGGATTTAAGAGTTTTAAAATATCAGTAAATGGCAAATCTGGCCATGCTGGAACACTCCCAATGGATATGCGATTTGATGCTGGATGTTGTGCTTGTGAATGTGTATTATCAATTGAAAATATAGCTAAGATAACGCCTGATTTAGTTGCTACAGTTGGAAAGATGAATTTCTATCCATCATCATCAAATGTAGTTCCTGAAAGGGTTGATTTTACTCTTGACGTCCGCTCATGTTCACAAGAAACTCTTGATACTTCAGTAATAAAAATATTTGATGAAATAACTCGCATATGTCAAAATAGAAAACTTAATTATACAAGTGAACTCTCTTTTGAAAATGTTCCTGTACCATGTTCTGATAAAATGACAAAAGTTATAGAAAAAAGTTTTGTGGATTTAAATCTCAACCCATTTTATATTTATAGTGGCGCTGGTCATGATGCTCAAGAAATGGATAATATAACTGATATAGGCATGGTATTTATAAGATGTACTGAAGGCATAAGTCATAATCCTAATGAAAATGTTACTGTGAATGATTTAGATATTGCAGTAAAAATATTTTTAAAAATACTAGATAATCTTAATCTAAAATAATTTTACAATAATACTCTTCATTCTGATGTATAAAAAAAGAAAATAAACATGAAAAAGGTAGCAACTAACTCTAATTGCTACCTTCTAATTCTATTTATATAAAAGTTGATTTCTCATCAATAATATCACATCTATCATTTCCATTAGATATATGTCTTACTTATAATTATACATTCTATTCGTAATTATCTCATTTTAAATAATATATATTATACAGTAAATATTTTTCTAATAATGACAATAAATATTCAAATTATTTTTAATATCTCCATTGATTTTTATCTATTTACCTTAAAAATATAAAGGATACCAAAGCTGATATCCCTTATAAATGTTATATATTCATTTTTTATTATAGTTCCAATTTAATATTCAACTTAACTCATAGAGTTAGAAAATTCCTCTCCTGCTGTAACAAGATTAGATAATAATACATCAGCCAGTGCATCATTAGCTGAACTTATTATCCATTTATTATCTTTCTTAGTACATTCAAACTCTACAGTTTTTGTTACAAAAGTTTCTTCAACACTTTTTTGCTTTTCTTTCATAATTGACACTAACATTTCAGTTGTTTTCTCATCTGTTAAATCTTGACCTGAAAAACTCATGCCAAGCATCTTTGTAAATGCTTCAGCCACTATTTCTTTAAGTAATGGTGTTGAATCTACAAACTTACACTCTACTTGAATTTTTGCATTATTATCTTTAATCTCACTGTCTTTTATTGTGTATGTTATTTTAGATGCATTATGTTTTAGATAATCTAAAACATACTGTGTACTTGGGTCTTCTGTTTCTAATTCTTTTAGTATATCCTTATATTTTTCATCATTATTTTCCATAGCTTTGTTCATACCTTCAAAGTCAAATTTCTTTGCACTACTAAAAAAATTATTGATTGTATCTTCTGGTTTTGCACTTGAACATGCTGTCAAAGATATTGCTAATAAAAAAGTTGTTAAAAGTAATATGATTTTTTTCATATCTCAAATCCTCCCTCTTAATTTGTTGATACATAAATTATTTTAACATATAATGAGGATTTTTAATAATATATTTAGAATATTTATGACTTTTATCAAAACATAAATCTAGATTAAAAAATATTTATATTAAATTATTATTCATATTTACATCAGTCATAGTAGAAACCATAACAGCCTTTATAGTATGCATTCTATTTTCTGCCTCTTCAAATACTTTTGAATACTTGGAATTAAATACCTCGTCAGTAACCTCTAATTCTGATAATCCAAACTTTTCATAAATTTCTTGACCAACTTTAGTTTCTAAATCATGAAAAGCTGGAAGACAATGTAAAAATATAACATTTTCATTTTCAGTTTTCTTTATCATATCCATATTCACTTGATAATCTTTAAGTTGATTTATTCTCGCTTCATATTGTTCTTCTTCTCCCATAGAAACCCATACATCTGTATATATAACATCAGCACCCTTTACATCATCAATATTTTCAGTTAACAATATATCTCCTTTAGACTTTTTAGCTATTTCTTTCATATCTTCAACTAACTTTTCATTTGGCCAAAGTTCTTTAGGAGCAAGCGCTACAAAATGAATTCCCATTTTAGCACATCCTATCATCAATGAGTTACCCATATTATTTCTAGCATCCCCAACATAAACAAATTTAACTTTATTTAAATCTTTATCTACATTTTCAATTACTGTTAGAAAATCTGCAAGTATTTGAGTTGGGTGATATTCATCTGTAAGGCCATTCCAAACAGGTACTCCAGAGTATTTTGCTAAACTTTCAACTGTTTCCTGTTTAAATCCTCTAAATTCTATACCATCATAAAATCTTCCTAAAACTTTTGCTGTATCGGATACAGATTCTTTTTTACCCATATGGCAGTCATTGGGTCCTAGATAAGTTACATGAGCACCTTCATCATGAGCAGCCACCTCAAACGAACATCTAGTTCTTGTTGATGTCTTCTCAAACAATAATGCTATATTTTTACCTTGCAATAAATCTCCTTTTATACCAACCTTCTTCTTAGTTTTTAAATAACTAGATAAAGTTAATAAATATCTAATTTCCTCTTTTGTAAAATCCTTTAATGTTAAAAAACTCTTTCCTTTTAAACTTATATTATTCATATTGATTTTCCCCTTTTTGTAAATTTATTTAAATGCTATAAAATTTTTAGTTTCATATATTTTTATCTACTCTAATTCTCACCCTAACAATGAATCTTTTAATAACTTAATTATCTTCTAGTAATATATCTTTTAAAATTTCAAGAGCTTCATTTATCTCCTTGTAGCTAATAGTTAAAGGTGGTAAAAATCTAAGTACATTCTTTCCAGCAGTCAAAATAAGTAATCCTTTTTTTCTAGCTTTTTCTTCTATAGTGCTAGATTCAATAGTAGTTTCGATTCCTATCATCAAGCCCATACCTTTTGTCTTTACTACGATTGTACTATTAAAATTTTCAATAGATTTTCTTATATAATCTCCTTTTTCTAACACATCTTCATAAAATCCTTCTTTAGATATTTCATCTAACACAACAGAAGTTGCCACCATAGCTAATAAATTCCCTCCAAATGTTGTACCTTGGTCTCCTTTTCCTAAAACTTTTGAAAATTTTTCATTTACTAATACTCCTCCTATTGGTATCCCTGCGCCTAAACCTTTTGCAATTGTAACAATATCTGGTTTTACATCAAAATATTCATATCCAAAAAGTTTCCCCGTTCTTGCTATGCCACATTGAACTTCATCAAATATTACTGCTATGTCTTTTTCTTTACATATTTTTACAAGTTCTAAAATATAATCTTTTTCAAGAACATTAACTCCACCTTCACCTTGAACTGCTTCAAGAATTACTGCACAAACAGTTGAATCAATATTATTTTTAAAATCTTCAATATCGTTTTTTTCTACATATTTAAATCCTTCGGGAAGTGGATAAAAATATTTATGGTACTTATCCATACCAGTTGCCATCAAAGACATCATTGTTCTACCATGAAAAGAATCCTTTAAACTTATGATTGTCCCTCTTCCTTCACCATATTTATCACTACTGTACTTTCTTGCTATTTTAAAAGCAGTTTCATTTGCTTCTGTTCCAGAGTTACAAAAATATACTTTATCCAATCCACTTATATTAATTATTTTTTCTCCTACAGACAATACTGGACCATTGAAATATAAGTTTGATGTATGTAATAATTTATCCACTTGCTCCTTTAAAGCAGTTTTTAAATTATTATTACTATATCCAAGAGAAGACACTCCGTATCCGCTTGTAAAATCTATATATTTATTGCCTTTAGTATCAAAAAAGCAACTACCTTCGCCATAATCTATAATAAAATCAGGTTGGCTATATGTATTTATGAAATATTCCTCCCATTTTGAAACTATATTATTGTTATTTATCTTCATTTTTATCATCCTCACTTAAGTTATAATCTTTTTTATATTTAACTTATTTTCTTATTCATTTTCTTTTCTTATTAATGTGCCTATTCCACTATCAGTAAATAACTCTGTTATTATAGAATGAGGAACTCTTCCATCTAAAATATGAACTCTATTTACCCCATTATTCAAAGCGTCTACACATCCATGTATCTTAGGTATCATGCCACCAGTAATTATACCTTCATCAAATAGCTTATCAACATCATCTAGTATAACTTCTGTTATCAATGACTTTTCTTCATCTGGATCTCTTAAAAGACCTGGCACATCAGTAAGAAGTATCAGCTTATCTGCATTTAATTCTTTAGCTATAGCTGATGCTGCTGTATCTCCATTTATATTATAGGTCTCACCATCTTCTCCTACTCCAATAGTTGCAATTACTGAAATATAGCCTGATTTCAAGCAAGATTCTATAAGTTCAACATTTACTTTCTTTATTTCTCCAACAAATCCTAGTTCATAATTTTTATATGGGTCACATAAAATCATATTATTATCTATCCCACAAAGCCCTACTGCTCTTCCGCCTTTTGTATGTATCTTGTTTACTAAGTCTTTATTTACCTTTCCAGCTAAGACCATTTTTACAATTTCCATAGTTTCTTCATCTGTATATCTAAGCCCATTTACAAATTTACTTTCTATATCTACTTTAGCAAGCATTTTATTGATTTCTGCTCCTCCACCATGTACTAAAACTATATTTATTCCAACATAACTCATAAGTACAAGGTCTTCCATAACAGACTCTTTTAAACCATCTTTTTTCATTGCACTTCCACCATACTTAACTACAATAGTTTTGCCTTGATGCTTTTCTATATATGGTAAAGCTTCTATCAGTGTATTTGCTTTTTCTATATCAATCATTAAGCATTTCCTCCTAGTTTCTATAACTTCCATTTATTCTTACATAATCATAACTTAAATCACATCCCCATGCATTTCCTCTAGCATTTCCCATGTTCAAATCTACTAATATACTTATTTCATCATCTTCAAGAATTTTTTTCGCTTTTTCTTCATTAAAATCCAACCCATTTCCCTGTTTACATACTTCTATATATCCTTTCATGCTTTCAAAAATAATATCTACTTTTTCCATATCTATTTCTTCACCCGCATATCCTAAAGCACACAATATTCTTCCCCAATTTGCATCAGCTCCAAATACAGCTGTCTTTACCAAGGAAGAAGATATAACTGTTTTTGCTAACTTTACTGCATGTTCTTCACTTAGTGCTCCATTTATATAGCATTCAATTAATTTTGTACATCCTTCTCCATCTTTAGCAACAAGTTTAGCAAGTTCTATACAAACATATGTAAGCGCACTTAAAAATACTTGATAATGTTCATCTTTTTCATCCATTCTCTCATTTTTCGCTTTTCCATTTGCCAAAATCATTACCATATCATTAGTACTTGTATCTCCATCTACACTAACTCTATTAAAACTTTTATCAACTGCACTTTTTAGAGCTTCTTTTAAGAGAACGCTATCGATATTTGCATCTGTCGTTATAAATCCCAATGTTGTTGCCATATTAGGATGTATCATTCCTGAACCTTTTGCCATACCTCCAATAGTTATTTTTTTATCTCCATACATTATTGCTACTGCTATTTCTTTCTTTATAATGTCAGTTGTCATAATTGCTTCTCTTGCTCCAATATGACCTTGTTTACTGAGATTACTTACTAACTCATCCATATTTTTTTCTATTAAATCTATATTTAGTGGTTTTCCTATAACACCAGTAGATGCAACCAAAACATCATCTTCTTTAATATTTAATTTTTCACTAGTAAATTTAGCCATTTTATATGCGTTTATAAGACCTTCTTTTCCATTAAATGTGTTAGCATTAGCACTATTGACTATAATCGCTTGTGCTTTTCCATTTTTAATATGCTCCTGTGTTACATAAACTGGATTTCCTTTAACTTTATTTTGAGTAACTACTGCTGCTGCATCACATAAAATATCTGAATAAACTAAAGCTAAGTCCCTCTTTTCTTTATTTTTTCTTAAGCCACAGTGAATTCCTGAAGCAACAAACCCTTCTGGAACTGTAACTCCACCTTTTATAATCTCCATTTTTATCCTCCTAATTATATGAGTTTAGTATTTTTCTATTCCTAAAATGCTGGTGCAATATGCTTTAAGCCTGTAGTCTCCTCAATTCCAAACATTATATTCATATTTTGTACGGCTTGCCCTGCTGCCCCTTTAATCATGTTGTCTATAGTTGAACAGATTATTAATGTATCTTTATTTTCATGTACTGATATTACACATTTATTTGAATATACAACATTTTTTAAAGAGGTTATCTTATCTAATGGGAGTATTTCTACAAATTTTTTATATTCATAATAATCAGTTAATTTTTTATGTATATCACCTATAGATACATTATCTTCTTTTATGCAGTATATAGTTGATAGTATCCCTCTATTTACTGGAATTAGATTTGGTGTAAAAACTACATCTACATCTTCTTTATACGCTTCACTTAGATTTTGTTCTATTTCTGGAGTATGTCTATGTTTTCCTATTTTATATGCAGTTATATTCTCATTAACTTCTGTAAAATGACTACTTGTTGATAACTCTCTACCAGCTCCTGTAAGACCTGATTTAGAATCAATTATTATATTATTATTTTTTATTAATTTAGAACTTAATAATGGCATCAATGGTAAAGAAATACTAGTAGGATAACATCCTGGATTTGCAACTATATCAGCACTTTTTATATCTTCTTGATATATCTCACTTAATCCATATACAGCTTTTTTGTGCAAAATTGTATCTATAAAAGATACTCCATACCATTTACTATATATTTTTTCATCTTTTATTCTGAAATCAGCACCTAAATCTATGACTTTCTTTTTAGATTCAATTGCTTTTATTGCAAACTTTTCACTTACACCATGTGGAAGAGCAGTAAATACAACATCACACATATCAATTACTTTTTCGTTTTCTATACATGTCATACTGTTTTCATAACCTATACTTGGGTATATATCAACTATGTTTTTGCCAATGTATGAATTTGAACCTATAGCTGTAACTTCTACTCCTTCATGATTTATTAGTAATCTTAGTAATTCTACACCAACATATCCAGTTGCTCCAATAATTCCAGCTTTTATTTTGCTCATTTTATTTCCTCCGTTTTATAATTATTTTAAGAATATTTCGAATTATTTTTTTAAATTAATATTATTATTTAATAATCATTTGATAATATATAAGTTTAAAACTATCTAACTAACAATAAAAAGCCCCTTAGCATTATAATGCTAAGAGGCGAATTTCCGCGGTACCACTCTTATTGGTAAAATTACAATTATAATAATTCTTATGAATTAAAAAGTATTTGCAAATGTATATTTAAAATTAAAAAAGCCTCTTGGTCAAAGACCAAGAGACGAATATACACCCGCGTTACCACTCTAATTGATAAGATAATCTTACCCACTCTAATCTCTTAAGGCGAGACTCACCAATTACCATACTACTAATTCTGGTAACTTCCTCCAAAGCTCTATTCACAATAAAATTCATTACTAGGCTTCCACCATCCCTAGCTCTCTATCAAATCCTTTTATGCTACTTTCTTTTTCATAGGATTTCAATTTCTTTTCTTGTTGTTTTATATAATAATTTATTTTTAGTAGTTTGTCAATATTATTTATAAATTTTTGGAAATTTTTTCTAGGTTGTTAATTTCCACCATTTTGTATCCGAGTTACGATATAACTTAAAACCACATCTTAATAAAACATTTTGTGAATCTGTATTGTAAGCATCAGTTTCAGCTATCACAGAAGAAACATTTGGTTGACTTAATCCCCAGCTACATATCTTTTTAATAGCTTCTGTCATATATCCTTGTTTTTTATAATCCTCACCTAATCCATAACCAATCTCAATTTCACCATAAGAATTTGGCACATCTTTAAAATCGTCTAATCCTATAATTGTACGGTTTTCATTTAACATAATAAACCAAAATGTATAAAACAATATATTTTTTTCATCTTTTTTAGCAATATTTAATTGTCCTTTTACAATATCATAAAAAAAACCAGTCATTGGTTCTGCACAATAAATGCATTCTAATTCCTTTTCTAATTCTGAATTATTGGAAGTCCAAAGTTCAAGTTGACGAAGTGATAGTGGAATTAGAGTTAATCTTTCTGTTTTTAATATCATTTTTTCTCCTTTTAAGAGAAAGACTAAAATTGTTATCAAAGAATTCTTAATCATACACAACAATCGTCTTTCTGCTGATTTTCTTTTTAATCTGATAAAAGCTCATCTATCACATGAAATTTCATTTATTAGTACTATTAGTTCTATATTTTCTAACAGGCTATAAAGTATATTAGTATCATAAATTTTACTACTCAATATCTTTTTTTATTTCTACAACATCCTCAATTTTACAATTGTAATTATTGAAAATAAAATTGATGGAAATTAACTGATAAAAGTATCATTATTAATTCAACACAGTTGAACAACAAGTGAGAATACATATAGATTTGTGTAAATATATATACATTCTAGCTTGATACTATATATGTGATAATTAGTTGCATAATATCGAGAATGATCTATATTTTTATAAGTTTAAGAATTATTTTTTAGAGAGTGTATTCCATTTATTAATACTTTAGAATCTATTTTTAAATATCTAGAATACATCCAAACAATTGGACTACGAAGCCTACCTCTAGAGCAAACAATTATTATCTTTTTACTATTGTTATCGCTAATAGATAGAAGCCTATCTTTTATTTTTTTACGATTTTTTATTAAACCATATAAGACAACAATTACTGCGATGGGTTTATTCCTGTGCAGGAAGTCATATTCTTTTTCATTAATAACAGAGATATTATGTTCTAATTTGGCTATACTACCATATTCTATCGATGTACGTACATCAACAGTTACTTCATCAACGATTTCACTATGTTTTATTAGATATTGTGGACATAATTTTTTCATGTATACATCTAAAGTCTGCATAAGTATCTCTCCTTAACTCTTTGCATAATATATTAATTTATTATACTATAAGCAAGTTCACCTTTACAGTTGTTTATTAATATAAATTTATAATTATTATAAAAATATCTTAAATATATCATAGGATTTATATGAAGCTTTTACAATTTAGAGTGGAAATCACACTCATTTAGGTTGAATGGATAGCACAAATAGTATATAAAAAACATTGATACATACACATATAATGTTAATATAAGTATATGGAGAATAAATATAGAAGAACTCAAACAACAGCAAAGGATACTACTATTAATGAAAAGCTTACAATAGATTTAAAATTACTTCCTTTCTTTTGAAATTTTCAAATAAATGAAATTATTCCTTCCCATGTAAGAAAGTGACAAAACTAATTATTAAAAGTTAATTACAGTCAAACATATCTAAAAACAATACACAACCATCTTGTTGCAATGTTTAGTTATTCTGTAAAATATTATAATTTGACTAGTGAATAAATATACTAACAATAGCAGAACATTTATGACATGAAAAAATTGAAACAACATGGAATGTATATTCTCATTTATGTCCAAACAAACACCTAAAAATTGCACAAAAACTAGAAGATTTAAATTTATATCTTATTTTAATTAAGTTTTAAAAACCTTTACTATCTAAAAATTTTTCAATTTTTTTTTCAGAAAGTATCTCATTAGTTATAAATTCTCCATTGAAAAAAAGACTATATGTAGTAAATGGTGCAGGAGCATTTTGTGCTTCTTTTGCTGTTTCAAATTTTATAAGATTTACTTCAACACCTCTAGCATTCGCAATTTTTTTTAAAATAGGAGTATATTTTGCAGTATGTGGACACTGATTACTGTAATATAAAACTATCCCATTCTCCTTTGATTTACTTTGTTTTACACAATCTTTAAAGCATGGAATAGGTGCATTATCAGTAAATGGAAAATACAATAACTCATAACTTGGTTCTGATGTATCTGCCAGATAAAATCCTTTATATTTTAAATACTTAGAATCAGATAAAAATGGTAGCTTTTTTTCAGATGAAAGTACAACTAACCCATATTTTCCTTTTGACTTTGCATCATCAATGCATTTTTGTAGTAATAAATTAGAGTATCCTTGTCCTTTAAATTTTCCAGATACCCAGAAACAATTAATATACATATAATTATCTGCAGTAATAGGACACCATGCATTTTCTGCTGGTATATATTCTATAAAAACTTTACCTCTTTCATCTAATCTTTTAAATACAAGACCTTTGTCAAAATTACTTTTCATCCAATATTTTTTAGAAGAAACACAGTTTTCTCCCTTTTTTTCAGTAATTGCACAACATACATGTTCATTATCAATATTATTTGAATTTATATCTATAATCTGCATATTACCTCTCCTTCTCTCTTTACAAAATAGTTTTCATATATATACTATATCTTTAATTGTACTATTATATATATGACACTTATATGTCATATATATTTTCATTTTATATTAAATTATTTCAAATTTATCATTATTAAATTATATGTAAAATTAAATAAATTTTTATGTTCTAACTATATTATATATGGATTGTTTTATTAATCACCTTTAAATTCAAATTTAATAAAACAATTTATATTGAAATAAATATATTTAAGGTATATAATTATAAGAAAAATTTTTAATAATAGAGGTGTTGTTTATAATGTGTGAAAAGTACCTAATAAGAGAATTAAAAGAACCTGATATTAGAAGTGCATTGAATTTAATTTGGAATGTATTTGAAGAATTTGAGTCTCCAGATTATTGTGCTGAAGGAATTAAGTCATTCCATGAATTTATAGAATATAACTCTATTATTGAAAAAGTCAAAGAAAAATCTATTTTCTTTTGGGGCTGTTTTGATTGTGAAAAGTTAATTGGGGTTTTAGCTATCAGAGACCTAAATCATATATGTATGTTATTTGTAGATAAAAATTATCACAAATGTGGTGTTGCAAAAAAATTAATGGCTATAGGTGTAAAGTATTGTACTGAAAACAGAGATGATTTAACTGAAGTAACTGTAAATTCATCCCCTTATGCTGTTGAAGTTTACCATAAATTAGGATTTAAAAATACTAATGCTGAACAGATTGTCAATGGTATACGTTTTACTCCAATGAAACTATCAATATCAAATTAATTTAACAAAGAAATATATCAAAAGCAAATCCACTTAAAGTTTTTAAAGTTGATTTGCTTTTAGATTAAATTTTTAAAGTACACTATTTTTCTTTAAGTTTTAAGTAATATACTTTGAAAGAATCTTCTAGCAAAGACATTAATATTTATTTTTTTACTTCTTATTTTCTAATCCAATCTATTAATTAAATCAACTATATTATAATTTATTGATATATATGTAATGTTGATTATTAATTCTATCATTTACATTAATATTTAGCGATATATTTAGTCATACTTTTTATGAATACCTAATAGTACAGTATCAACAGTGTCAGATAGACTTTTTATGGCTTCTTCTGAATCTAAAAGAGCTTTTCCAAGTTGCAAAGTTGAATATCCATGAATCACACTCATCAACAAATTTAATACTTCATCTATATTCTTTGTTCTTAAATTACAAGAAAGAATAAGTTTTTCTAATAGCGATTTATATTCTTCAAATATCTCTGATGTTTCTTTGTTCCCATGCCAAATAGCCCATTGAATTGTTTCATAAACCCCAGGATGAGCAATTATAAAATTAAAATATGCAATACTTACAGACTTTATAGCTGTATCTCCAGAATCACCAATAGCAACTTTCTCCATCTGTTTATTCATTTTCCTCATACCATTATGAGCAACCTCTCTCAACAAATCATCTAAGCTTTCTATATGATTATATAAAGAAGGTGTACGTATACTTAGTTTTTCTGCAACAACTTTTAAAGAAAGCTTGTTAAGCCCATCTTTATCAGCTATATCAGATGCTACCTGTATTACTATATCTCTACTAACACGCATGATTATACCTCTCTCAACTAAAATTAATTACTTTATTAGTTTAACTAATCTAATTAGCTTCGTCAACAATTAAGACTTATAAAAAACTTTATATTGAGTGCAATGTTGACAATTTAATTTTAGTTTAATATAATACTAACTATATTAGTATTATAACTAATTAAATTAGTATTATAGATAATTAAATTAGAATATTACAGTATAATTTTATAGTTTAATAGATATATCAATAGATACTATATATTAAACTGAAGGGAGATTTTTATGGAAAAGAAATATTTTCAAATTCATGGAATTCCTTCAATTCTTTGGGGAAATCCTTCAAACAAATTGTATATTTATATACACGGACAATGTGGTTATAAAGAAGAAGCCGAAATTTTTGCTAATATCGCTGTTAATCATGGATGGCAGGTTTTAAGCATTGATTTACCTAAACATGGAGAACGTAAAGAAGAAAACATTTCGTTTGACCCATGGAATGTTGTTCCAGAGTTATTAGCTATAATGAAATATGCAAAATCTAATTGGAATCAAATTGCATTATATGCAAATAGTATTGGTGCATGGTTTAGTATGTTAAGTTTTGAAAATGAGAATCTGGAAGAGTGTGTTTTTGTATCTCCAATTCTCGATATGCAACAACTTATTTCTAATATGATGCTTTGGGCAAATGTATCAGAAGAACAACTTAAACATGAACTAATTATTCCAACTTCATTTGGTCATACACTTTCATGGGAATATCTGCAATATGTCAAAAAACATCCTATTACTAAATGGAACACTACAACAAGAATACTATATGGTAAACATGACGAACTTACAGAACTAAGTGTGGTAGAGAAATTTACACGCCATTTTAATTGTAATTTAACAGTTATAGCAAACGGGGAGCATTGGTTTAATACACCAGAGCAATTAAAAGTATTAAATAAATGGACAAATACTTTATTTGAGTGAAGATAATTTCATTATTACTATTTATCTCTAAATTAGAATAATTATTCTATCAATTCACTTTACCTTAATATCATTAAAATAAGCGATAATAAAGTTAAAATTATTCCAACTAGCACAATATTATTCAACATTTTAGAACTTATATTCTTTTTCATATAAACTTACCACCTTAATATTCTTATTTATATATACAATAATATTTTTATATTTTAATCAATATTTTTTTATTGAAAAACAATAAATTATATATTATAATCAATAATATAACTTATATTAAGGAGATGGTATTTAATGATTACAAGAATTTTCAACAATATTCTATCAGTATTTCTATACTTTATACTAGTAATTTTAAGTGTATCTGGTATACTATTCATGTGTATGATACCTATGTTTTTACATGATTTTAACCTTGAAAAATTATTTATTTTAGTAGTTAGAATAATGTATTTTTCTAACTATTTCATAGTTATTTTATTCCTAACTTTTATAATTAATAGCAATAAATACTCACCTTTTATACTTGAAAATGTTAAGAGATTTAAAATAATGGGATATTGCTTATTGATAAATACTATAATTGAATGTATCAATGGTTATAGTTTGAATACCAGCAATATAAGAATTTTTGGAACTGATAATGGAGGAATTTCACCACTTATGGTCATCTCTTTTATCTTTTCACTAATGTGTTTTGTAATTGCTGAAACATTTAATAAAGCTATAAAGATAAAAGAAGATAACGATTTAACGATATAGAGGTGATATTATGGCAATTATAGTTAATCTAGATGTAATGATGGCAAAAAGAAAAATATCACTTAAAGATTTGGCTGAAAAAATAGATATTACAAATGCTAATTTATCAATTTTAAAGACTGGTAAAGCAAAAGCTATTAGATTCACCACTCTAAATGAAATTTGTAAAGCTTTAGACTGCCAACCAGGTGATATACTTGAATATGTAGAAGATGATTAAGAAAAGAGTGTCTAAAACACTCTTTTTGATTATCACCTATAGCTTTTATTATTTTAGTGGAACATTTAGACATGTTGCCAAATCTTTTTCAGGTGTACTAATAGGTATTAAATTAAATGTATCAACTAAGTATTGTAGTACATTTGGACTTATAAAGGCTGGTAAACTTGGCCCTAAATAAATATTTTTTATATCTAGTGATAATAATGCTAATAAATCTGCCACAGCTTTTTGCTCATACCATGATAATATTATTGAGAGAGGAAGACTATTCACATCTGTATCAAATGCATCAGCTAAAGCTAAGGCTATTCTTACTGCTGAATAAGCATCATTACATTGACCAATATCTAACAACCTAGGAAACCCCGCTACTTCACCAAAGTTTAATTTATTAAATCTATACTTTCCACATGCAAGTGTAAGAATTATACAATCTTTAGGAACTTGTTTAGCAAACTCAGTATAATAGTTTCTTCCAGGTCTTGCACCATCGCATCCTCCAATAAGGAAGAAATGTCTTATATTTCCAGATTTAACTGCATCTACTATTGCTGGTGCATTACTTAATGTAGCATTATGTCCAAATCCTACTAATATTTCATATGGTTCTTCACTTTCTTCAAACCCACCAAGTTCTAGTGCTTTATTTATTATTTCACTAAAATCTTTTTCTCCATTTTCACTTTTACCTATATATTTTACACCATCCCATCCGACGACACTAGTTGTAAAAATTCTATCTTTATAAGAATCTCTTGGTTTCATTAAGCAATTTGTTGTCATCAGTATACATCCTGGTATAGAATCAAATTCCTTCTGTTGATCTTGCCATGCTCCTCCAAAGTTCCCTACTAAATGAGTATATTTATTTAATTCTGGATATCCATGACAAGGAATCATTTCTCCATGAGTATATATATTTATCCCTTTTCCTTCTGTTTGTTTAAGTAACATTTCCAAATCTTTTAAATCATGTCCTGAAACTATTATAAAAGGTCCTTTTTTTATTTTTACATTTACCTTATGAGGTTCTGGATTTTTATAAATGGTAGTATTAGCTTCATCTAGTTTTTGCATTACAGCAACACTCATATCACCCGTCTTAAGAGTTAATGTTATTAAGTTTTCTAAAGAAATATCATCATCTGTAATTGCTGATAATGCTCTAAAATAAAATTCATCTACCTGATTATTATAATATCCAAGCTCTCTAGCCTGATGCCCATAAGCACTTATTCCTTTTAATCCATA
Organism: Clostridioides sp. ES-S-0190-01; assembly: GCF_020658275.1. Lineage (NCBI taxonomy): Bacteria > Bacillati > Bacillota > Clostridia > Peptostreptococcales > Peptostreptococcaceae > Clostridioides > Clostridioides sp. ES-S-0190-01. Next base: position 123,483 of record NZ_JACVWA010000037.1, read on the forward strand.
AAGTATTGTCATTCTTAGTGAACGTATATCAGGGTTTAAACTTTCATCAAACATTATTCCAGCTCTTTTAGCATCTTCTATCATTTGACTTCTTGTTTCACTTAAATTATATTCAGCATACTCATTGTTTACAATAGGTTCTTTAATTTTTTCTCTTAATCTCTGCTTTATTTCTTGTGATTTTCTTAGCATATTTTCATGTACATCACCATCAAAATTTACATTTGTTAAAGTCGTAAATAAACTATTTTCTACAAAAGAAACTATATCTTTATCTATTTTTTCTCCATTATCTAACAAAACTTTAGCATAACAACTTATACCTTTTAATTGATAGATTAATAAGTCTTGAAGTGCTGCTATTTCTGGCGTTTTACCACAAACCCCTATTTTTGTACATCCTTTTCCACCAACAGTTTGCTCGCATTGATAACAGAACATTGAATTTTCCATATATTTATACCTCCTCTTTACCTTGTTACATAGTTTACCCATATATGTTATATATTATAAAAATAGTAAATTAAAATTGCATCTTCAAATGTACATACTATGATAAGTATTCTCTATAATGAAAGTAAGTAAATTTAAAGGTACCCCTAAATTATTTTAGATATGATTTAAAAATTTAAGTAAACTATTTTTAAATTTATTTGATTTTAAAACAAGAATGTTGAATAATAACTCATTCTAATGTATTATTGTAGTTGTAGAATAAAACTAAATTGGCAAAACTAGAGAAATTTAGTGACGCAAAGCTATAGGGACTAAGACTTATAAATTAATTTATGAGTTATGTCAGACAGTCTTAAAAATATATTTTTAAGACTAATAATAACCAAAAATGTTAACTAAAAAATATAATTGAATAGACATTCCTATTAATCTATGATATAATAATATTTGTGGTAATACACAATTAAATCAAGTATATCTTGATATAGGTTAATAGGAGTATTTTTAATGAATAATGGAATAGTGAAATGGTTTAATAATGAAAAAGGATTTGGGTTTATATCAATAGAAGGTGGAGATGATGTATTTGCTCATTTCTCAGCTATACAAACTTCAGGATTTAAATCATTAGAAGAAGGTCAACAAGTAAGCTTTGATATAGTTAAAGGCGCTAGAGGTCCTCAAGCAGAAAATATAACTATATTATAATATATAGATTTTTCGGGAAAGACTCTTTTGAGGGTCTTTTTTTATTGATAATTTAAGCAAAATCTTATTTAAATAAAAAAACTGACTGTCAGTTAAATGTCAGTCAGTTTTTTATAGTATTTTTACTCAAAAACTGATGGATTTGAGATTTTTAATAATTAATCATACTTATTAATATATAAACTTTACTCGTATACAGAATATCTCTTCCAGATTTGCTCTAAGTCATCGAAGTGCTGTTTAATATCTTCTTTTTCTTTCATACCAACAGAGATTGCAAGAGCATTTGAAATACTAAGTGCTGGAACTAGTGAATCTACAAATGAAGCCATATTACTCTTAACCAAAAGAGTATTGTCTGCAAGTGCTGCTACTGGTGCAAATAAACTATCTGTTAATGAAATTACATGTGCTCCTTTTTCCTTAGCATAATTGACAATTTGATAAGATTTTTTTGAATAACGTGGGAAACTAATTGCAACTATAACATCTTCTTCGTTTATTCTTACAATCTGTTCAAATGCATCTCCCATATCCATTCTAATTATATGGACATTATCAAGTATTATATCTAAGTAAAAACCTAGGTATTGAGCTACTACAAAAGAACTTCTCATACCAAGTATATATATTTTTCTTGCCTTTAAAAGTTTATTAGAAGCTTCCTTAAATGCTTTTTCATCAATTTCTTCTAATGTTGATCTTATATTATCTATATCACTCTTTAAAACTTTGTTCAATATTGCAAAATCATCAGAATAATCATGTGCCATTTCAACTCTTTGTACTGTAGTTAATTTATTTTTTATGAGTTCTTGAAGTGCAGCTTGTAATTTTGGATACCCACTATAGCCTAGAGCATTTGCAAACCTTACAACAGTAGATTCACTCACTCCTACAGTTTCACCTAATTTGCATGCAGTCATGAATGCAACTTTATCATAATTATTCAAAATATATTGTGCTATAAGTTTTTGCCCCTTACTTAACCTCGTGTATTGAGATTGTATATTTGATATCAAATGTTTACTATCTTTCATTTCATTTGTTTCTTCCATTTTTTTCTCCTTTTAGTTATATAAACTATTTTCTTTTTATCACTACTAATATTTTTTCTAAAAATTTTATTATTTTAGTTTTTATCTCAGCTTCTTAAACTCATAAAATTCTAACTTTTCTGTACCTTATACTTCACATAGTATTTTCGATTAAATTTATTATACCATCTTTCCTTGCATTTTTTAAGATTTATTCAATATTTCTTTTAAAATTTTCAATTTTTACTCATTTAAAAGTTAAATATTTTATTTTGCATATTTAAGCACATTACTTACTTCAAAAGTAAATTATCATATACTTATTATTTAAAGTGTTTTTAAAAGGTTACAATATATATATTAACTCTTAATAGAATCTTGTCAAGTTTTTTTTAGTGTTTATTGTGATTTTTTCTTTTCAATTAAAATCAATTGTGGTGGGTTATTGACTTGATTTAAAAATTTAGATTCTAAAACATTAAATTCATCTTGATTTAAATTATTTACAAAATTATATATACTATCTTTTTCTTCTTGCCCTCCATCATGTCCTGTATATATAGCAATACTTATTATTCCATTTTCTTTTAATATTTCTAAGCTAGACTTTATAGCTTTTAAAGTTGTATCTGGTTTAGTTATAATTAGATGTTTTGCTCTTGGAAGATATCCTAAATTAAATAAAACACATGAAACTTCTTCTTTTACATATTTATCGATATTTTCATGACCATCAAGTATTAATTTTGCTCTATCTAGATATCCTTCTTTTTCTAATTTTTTTCTTGTAGATTTTAGAGCTTCTTCTTGTATATCAAAAGCATATACAAAGCCTTTTTCTCCAACCTTTTCAGCCAAATACTTTGTATCATAACCATTTCCCATGGTAGCATCTATTGTTACATCACCTTTATTAATAATATTTTCTAAATAAAATTTATTTATATCTGTAATTTTAGTTAAATGTTTTGCATATGCCATAATATTATTTCTCCCTACTATTAACTTCATTTCATTTTCATGTTATTTTATTGATTTTAAATATTTTATTTCATCTTCTGTTAAGTATCTATATTCACCAACTTTTATATCTTTTAATACTATTTTCCCTACAGAAATTCTTCTTAAGTTTAAAACTGGATGATTTATAGCCTTACACATTTTTCTTACTTGTCTATTTCTTCCTTCATGTATAGTTATTTCGCATACTGAATAATTCTTTTCTTTATTTTCCTTAGTTACTCTGATTTTAGCAGGTGCTGTTGTATAATCTTCTATTTTTAGTCCTTTTTCAAAATTTTTTATTTCATCCTTATTTATAATTCCTTTTACACTTGCCACATAAGTTTTATTAATTTCATGTTTTGGATGAGTAAGTTTATATGTTAAATCTCCATCATTAGTAAGTATCAAAAGCCCACTTGTTTCATAATCTAACCTCCCTATTGGATATACTCTTTCCTTTACATCTTTTAATATATCTATTACACTTGCTCTATTAAACTGATCTTTTACAGTAGTTATATAACCTTCTGGCTTATTCAATACTATATAGACATAATTTTCGCTTGGCTTTACTGCTTTATTATCAAATTCTACTATATCTTTTTCTTCATCAATATTAAAAGATAGCTCTTTTACTATATTTCCATTTACCTTTATTCTTCCTTCAAGAATGATTTCTTCTGCTTTTCTTCTAGATGCAATTCCACAAGAAGCTATATATTTATTAATTCTCATACATAATCCTTTCTTATCTTAAATTATATGTTATTTAATATTTTTATCAACATTAATTTTGTTACATTATTATACTATACTAGACCTTAATTAAAAACAAGCCAAAAAATTATTTAATTTTCCTAAATAATTGTAATTTCTTTTCACATACTATTAATATGTAATAGCTGATTAAACACTATTTTAAGGAAGTGATTATTATTTCAAAAGAAAATGTAAAATATTATTTAATGGTCGTGTTTATTGGAATTTTATTTTTTAAGTTTATTAATACTCCAGCAGATTTTATATCTAGCATTGAAGGATTATTAAGTTTTTTTAGTCCATTTTTACTAGCTATTTTACTCGCTTTGCTTTTAAATCCTCTTGTAATGCTTTTTGAAATAAAATTTAAAACACATAGGCTTTTATCCATTTTTTTATCTTATATATTGATAGGTATTATTTTAGCTTTTGGTATTAGATTACTAATTCCTTCAATAGCCAATACATTAAATAGATTAATAAATGAAATGCCTATCTACAGTGATTATATAGATAATTTTATAGAAAAAAATATGTCAAACATAGATTTTTTAAAAGCTCTAATTCCTCATATACAACACAGCTTAGATAATGCATTAAAAGAAGCTAGTAATTTTATTAGTAGAATTCCTAAAAACTTTTTAATCTATACACTTAGCATATCATCTATGCTATTTAGTATGGTAATGGGCTTTATATTATCTATATATATTATATATGATAAGGAAAAAATTGCATTAGGATTTAAAAGATTGCTATATTCTTCTACTGCTAGAAACAAAGCTGATGACATTATAGAATTTTTTAGAACTACTCATGATATTTTTTATGATTATTTAATTGGTAGAATTTTAGACTCTCTCATTATTGGTATAATTGCATTTATAGGATTTCAATTTATCATTCGAATAGAAAATGCTTTATTTTTAGCTTCAATAATATTTTTAGCAAATATAATACCTTATCTAGGGCCATTTATTGGAGCTATACCTCCAGTAGCTATGACAATTTTATACAGCCCACAAAAAACCATATGGGTTATCGTATTTATATTTATATTACAACAACTAGATGGAAATTTCATAGAGCCAAAGGTTATGGGCAATCAAGTTGGAATAGGAGCTATATGGATAATTTCTGCGATTTTAATAGGACAGTCTCTTTTTGGCTTTATAGGTGTTTTTCTTTCAGTACCTGTAGCTGCTGTTGTAAAAACTTCTATTGACAAATATATTGACAAGAGATTGCAATAAGCTTTATCTTTTATAATTTTAAAAATTAATTATTATCTATTACATTACTATAAAAAAATGAAATTAACTCTTGGCAAAGAATATATGCTAAAAGTTAATTTCATTTTCTGATACAAAGTCTTAATTGTTTATATGTAATACTTTACATTTACTGATTATTTGAGTTCTGAGAATTTCCACTACTATCTGACCCTCCACTATTTTCTGATGAAGGTGGAGTTGGTGTCGGTGTTGGATTGCTCGTATTTGGTTTTTCTTGATCTTGAGAAGAATCATTGTTAGTTACATCTTTGTTATTGTTTGAAGTTGTATTTTTGTTTTTGGAATTAGATTTATTATTTTTACTCTTTTCACTATAGGAAGATTTCTTTGCTTCTGATTCCACTCTATACCTATCTTCTCCAGCTGTGTCTTTTGCCTTTTTCTTTCGTTCTTCCTCTGCTTCATTCTGTTCTTTTTCTAATTTAGTCAATTCCTCTTTCTTTTTAGATGCTTCATTTTTAATAACAGATGAGCCGTTTTTAATTTTCTCTATAAGCTTAAGCTCTTTAATTGCATCCGTATAATTTGTAGCTTTTTCAAATTCATCCACATTTAGCATTCTCATAGATTGCATATACATAGCTCTTGCATTTTCATTAGCGCTATCTTCTTCTAGTGCAGAGGATAATGCTTCCATAGCTTTTTTATAGTCATGTTTCTCTAAATATATTTTTCCTTGCTCAGTTGAACTTATTTCATCTTTTTTATTAAATGAACATCCTACAAGAAATATAGATAATATCGATATCAATAAAATTACTCTTCCTCTCATTAAATCCCTCCTTGTCATATACTTTAAATTTTATCATAATCAGGAAGTTTTTAAAATATTTTATATTTATTACAGGAAAATTGTTAATAAAACAGAAAATAAGTAGATATGACTTGAATAACTATAACAAACTAAAAATTAGTTTAAATCTATAGATATATTGTCTAATCTACTTATTTTAAAAATTAATATTTAATTCTTCTTCTATACTTCTAAAGATAATAAGTCTTCATAACTTTGTCTTTTACAAATTATCTTGTCATCTCCATCAAATACTGACACTACTGCTGCTCTTGGTATTTTATTATAATTTGAAGACATTGAATATCCATATGCACCTGTTGATGTTGTTATAAGTACATCTCCACTTTTTATATCCATTATATCTATATCTCCAATTAATATATCTCCACTTTCACAACATTTACCAGCTATTGTTACATGGTTCATAGTTTCATGGTTAATCTTATTTACAATACTGCATTCATAATTAGCTTGATATAGTGAAGGTCTTACATTGTCTGTCATACCTCCATCTACACTTACATAAACTCTAACATCTTTTATATCTTTTATTGAACCTACTGTATACAATGTACTTCCTGCATTTGCAACTATTGATCTTCCTGGTTCTATTACCAATGTAGGTACTTCTATTCCAAGTTCTTTACAAGAATTTTCTGCTTTAGTGATTATAGTTTCACAGAATTCTCTTATAGTTTTAGGTTTATCACCTTTACTATAATAAACACCTACACCTCCGCCTAAGTCAATTTCTGTCAGCTGTATATTAAATTTTTCTTTTATTTCTTTTACTAAGTTCATCATTATATCTACTGTATCTATGTATGGTTCTACATCAAATATTTGCGAACCGATATGAGCATGAAGACCTACCAATTTAATATTTGTATAATCATTCAATTTTTCTATTGCTCTAAACAAATCTCCATTTACTAAAGCAAAACCAAATTTAGAATCTATTTGACCTGTTTTTATATAATCGTGTGTGTGAGCTTCTATACCAGGTGTTATTCTAAAATATATTTCTTGAGTTTTCTCCTTCTCTTCACATAATTTTTCAATTAAATCTAACTCATAGAAATTATCTACTACAAACTTACCTACTCCCAAATCTAATCCCATATTTATTTCTTCTTCAGTTTTATTGTTTCCATGAAAGAAAACTTTTTCCATAGGAAAATTTGATTTATAAGCTGTATATAGTTCCCCTCCTGAAACTACATCCAAACACATCTCTTCTTCATTTATAAGATTACACATATAAAGAGGTAAAAATGCCTTACCTGCATAAGCAACTTTATTTTTTCCATCTTTAGCCTTAAAATATTTTATATATTCTCTACAGTTTTGTCTTACTAAGTCTTCGTCAAATACATATAATGGAGTTTGATATTTTTTACTAAGCTCTATACAGCTTACACCTCCAATATATAATTCATTGTCTTTTACAGTCATAGTTCCATGAAGTTTCATAATATCCTCCCTAAGTTTTATATATTAAATACTTCTGCTATTTTCTCAATAGCTACTTGTTTATCATCAGAATTTATGGCACAAGTTATACGAATTTCTGATGTAGTTATAAGTTTTACCATTATACCATTTTCATTAAATATCTTAAATACTTTAGCAGCAACTCCAGAAGTATTTTTCATACCAAGACCTACTAAAGAGAATTTAGTGATGTTATTATCAATTACTACATGTTCTTCATTTGTATATTTAGACACTATCTTTTTGCACTCTCCTAATTCTTCTTTTGGAACTGTAAATGACACACTTATTTTATCTAAAATAGGTGCAGTTTGACTTATCATATCCACACTTATTCCCATAGTTGCTATATCTTCAAATAAACTAGATATATTTTCTACTTTAAAATCTTTTATTGTTATAGAACTATCATCATCACTAGTAGCTAATCCTGTTATTACTTTATCCTCTAATTTCATGTCTTTTCCCCCTCTTATATATGTTCCTTTTACTGTACCACATGTACGTCCAACATAAATTTCAACACCATATTTTTGTGCAAGTTCTATACTTCTTGAATGCATTACTTGTGCTCCTAAACTTGCTAATTCAAGCATCTCTTCATATTCAATCTCATCAAGTTTATTTGCCTTTGCATATTTTCTTGGGTCTGTAAAATAAATTCCATCAACATCTGTATATATCTCACATTTGCCATTTAATTTAACTGCAAGAGCTACAGCAGATGTGTCTGAACCACCTCTTCCAAGAGTAGTTACATCACCATCTTCATTGATTCCTTGAAATCCAGTTACTATTACAACATTCCCTTCATCTAAACTATTCTTTATTCTATTTACATTTATATCATCAATTTGAGATTTTCCATGAAGTCCGCTTGTTTTTATATTTAATTGATAAGCATTATAGCTTATGGCTTTACAACCAAGTGCATTTAATGCTATTGATAATAAAGATGCTGAAATCATTTCTCCAGTAGACATTAAAGCATCTAACTCTCTTTTACTAGGTTCATTACTCAATTCTTTTGCCAAGTTTATATATTCATCTGTTGATTTTCCCATAGCAGATACAACTATTACCATTTGTGGATTTTCTTTTCTTCTTTCTATTATATTTTCTGCAATCGACTTTATTTTGTCAGTATCTGCAACTGAACTTCCTCCATATTTTTGGACAATTATACTCATGCTTTTTCCCCCTCAAGCTAAATTTTGATAAATAAAAACGCCCAAAGGTATACTTTGGACGTGTGAACTTCATAGACCAAGTAACCTTGTAGCTCACCACTTTAAAAGTGACAGCCTTATGCATATTCTGCATAAGTCCAGAAAACCTGTTTGTCAACAACTTTTCTTCGGCTATAGACCCTTTCATCAATCATCAACACTTACCAGCTACTATTGATTACTCTTGAATATAGCTACCTCTACCCTAGGCTCATTATTATTAATTAATTTATTAATATAGTTTTATCATATTCTATATAATATTGCAACAATTTTTTTACAAAATGTGGCAAATCAAAAACTTTATTTTCTAAAATATCTTATATACAATTAAATAGTTTATTTAATCCTAAATCTATAAAATTTATACTATATTCATTATCTTCTTTCTCTAAGTCATTTAATTCAGATAAATTATCTGGTGTAACCACCAAAATATTTGGTACTCTAAAAAATGGAATTGTAGATTTATCTATTTTTCTAGAGAGATTCTCATATTTAGAAACATCTATTTCATTATTTAAATCAACATCTACTAAAACCTGCTTTATATTGCCAAATTGATCTGTATATTCAATAAATAAATCATATTTAACATCATCTACACTAACATTTCGATAAAATCTTTTTACATCACAACCTGCAGTATTAATTCTAACAACTAGTTCTGACCCTACTAGAGCCTTTATTAAATCATCTCCCTTAAAAAGCTTACTACCATTCAAATAGTAAACATATGAGAGGTCCTTATAGTTACGATAATCCACATCACATGGATATTTTTTTAGTGTATACTCACTACACATTTTTCTCAATGTTTTTTTGAAATTTTTTTTATTGTATCTTTTTTGGTCTCCATAAATCTTTCTAAATTGAGCTTCTGTAACACATCTAACCCTGCTAATTAAAAGCAATATCTCTTTTTCCATATTCGTCATAGTACATTCTCCTTGAAGTATTATTTGCAAAGTTGTACTAATATTATATTAAATTTATGACATTAAATTTACAAAGAATTAAAATAAAATAGCTAGTTTTTATAGAATTTATTTCTATAAAAACTAGCTATTAATGCACTAAACACTATCTACAGTTTTTTTACTAAGTTACACATTGCTTTGACTTTCAGAATCTTGTGAATTTGTATCTTCATTAGTTCCTGTCTCTTGTTTTGCTTTTTTATCATCAAAATTTGCAATATTTAAGTTATCAAATTCTGACATTTCAATTACACCAGACTCTTCTTTTGAATATGATATTTTAACTTTGTCTCCAACTTGAGTCAATGGTAATTCGCTAGATACTTTTGAGGTAGCTTTAAATATTATCTCTTTATTAGAATCTAAAGTTACATAGTAATTAGTATTTCCTCCTCGCACATCAGGACTTATTCTAGTTACTACACCTTCTATAACTTCATCTTTCATATCATTATCAAGCTTTAAGTCATTGCCTTTAGATTCTAATGAATCTTTATAATTTCTTAAAGCTTCATTTTTATCTTCCCCTAGACCAAGTACATTATAATCTTCAACAGATACAAAGGCTACTCTCTTTACAAGACCAGCTTTATCTTTTAAAGATGATACATATGTTGGCTGACCTAATATATTGTACATAACAGGGAATGTAGCTTCATAATTCTTTTCTTGAACATTACCTTCAGCTGATTTCATCGCAGCTGTCTCAGTTGCTCCTGGCTGCTTATACAGTTTAGCTTCTTTAGTTCTAGAGTCAACAAGCATAAATCCAATTGTAGATTCATCTCCACCAGACGATGTTATACCTGTATACCAATATGACCTATTGTCATTTCCATAGACTAGCGATGTCCCTTCTGTTGGCACTAGTACTCCCTTTTCTGATATAACAGAATTTAAAAATCCATTGACATAAACACCCCAGTCTTGAATTTGGTCTGTTACAAATTTTTGTGGTTGTATTCTATCTACCCATTTAGGTGTATTTTTAACATTATAGACATTTATTTTTCCAGTTTCTGCATCAACGGTAGCTATGCCTGTGGCATTTGCTCCTCCATAACCAATTTTATGTTCATATAAACTTACAACCCAATAAGGTCTTCCTTCATCATTTATTTCAAGAGTAAAATCTGTCATACCAACATTTACAATACCATGTATGTATAAATGTCTTTGTAAATCTTGATGTAAATAAGCTTCTGGTTGATATACTATCTTTATTGGTTTTCCATCTATTTCTTGAACTAGTTGAACATCTTGAGGATTACTTGCTGATACCTTTACATATCCACTTGTACCACTTAAAGATGTAACCCATTTAATTATATCTCTATGCACAAGAGGTGCTACCCAGTACAACTCTCCATCTACATTTTGTATATGAAACTTTCCTAATTTTGATACACTACCTATAGCTGGAACTTCTCCAAGTTTTTTATCACCTAATTTCATTGCCATGTCTTCATCTACAAGACGAATGTCATTTACACTGACAGGACTCATATCATCAGTAAATTTACTCTCAGTCACCTTTCCTAATAAGTCTTTATAGGCTTTTGCATGAAGTACAGGTGTAGAGGCTATAAAGGGTACAACTACAACATATACAAGTAAAGCTATTGCTATTGAAAAATTATATTTAGCAAGTTTAGATGTTCTTTCATTTCTATCTAGCATCATATCTAATATTCCTGCTACAACAAAAAATATTATTCCTACTGAAAATAAAGATGTGAAGTCCAGTCTAAGTACAGGTAATTTAATAAATGCATAAATTGCTACAATTATGAGTGAAACTCCATATGTTTTAAGATATCGTTTCATTTAATACTCCTCTCTATAAAATATTATTATTACTATTATATCCATATATTTACAAAAAATAAATATTTATCATATTTATTATGTATTAAGATATCTTTATACTTTTGTACCACTGTTTATTTATATTTGATATATATCTCAAAAAAATATTATAATCATGTAAATAACTATAGAAAATCAAAAACTGAAGAAAGTGTTCTAACTAAGATTTACGAATTCTTAATCCTCTCGAAGTTAAACTACCATCTTCAGCCTAATTATTTAGCAATATTTTTATATGATAAATTTTAAAATAAATTTTTTATATGTTTGCCATTTTGGATACATAAGAATGCTGTTTAGAATTATATTCTGACAATAAACCTTCATACTCTAAAGTTAAACCATTTAAATTATAGAAATCATTTGGTGTTACTTCAAATGCTTCTTTATTCAAAATATCTATTTCACTTTTTTCTAACATATCAGCAACAAAGTTTGAACATACGTATTTATATTCAACTTTTCTGTGAATATTCATAGACAAATATATCAATGCCATTATATCATAATAGTAATCTTCTCTATAATCACTAATTAATTTTATATTTTTAAATAGATTTTCATATTGTGAATTATCTACTTCTAATGAATATACTCTACATACAGTATTTTTTCTTATAGCATATAAGCCTTGATTTATATTTTCTTCAACAAAGCCTCCAATAAATGGATTTCTTGGATTTAATCTCCCAAAAGAATACATTGGCTTTAAATTTTCATTTAATGATATTGACACATGTGTATACAGTTTTTTACTTATATTTCTTATTAAATAAGATAATACAGTTCCTGTATATGTTGTTACAATATAAATTTTATTCATCATTTCCCCCCAATCTAGTAATTAAATAATATTATACACTTACAACTTAATGTCATAAAATATTCTAACATAATAAAGGCTATTTTACAAATTTTGATTTTAAAGTGCTTTAATATTATATAAAATATAATAAAAATATAAATATAAATTTTCTATATTTTTAACCAACAGATGTTTTCTTTAAATTAATCAAATGATTTAGTATATCCTGAGCTTTTCCAGAATCCTTTAGATAACCTAATGCTCCATTTATTTGTGATTTTAAATCTATTTCTACTTCCATATCCAAATCAACATTTCCTTTTTTTATAGATATATTTTTAAGTGTTACTGGATAAAGATAACTTTTTTCTAAAGTAATTTTATTTCCATTAACCTCAAATGGAACCTTTTTATTGTAATTACTTAGTATTTTTTCTAGCATTTTATCACTTATTTTAAATTTTCCAATCTTTACATTTTCAAGACTTACAACCAAATCTTCATTTTTTAAAGTGGGTTTTAGTTCAAGCTCATATTGGCTATTGATTAGACCAAAGACCTTATATGGACCTGCCACTTTTATTTTTCCATCCTTCATCTCAACAAAATTATTTTCAAATTCTTTAATTCCATGTTTATTCATTAATGTATATATTAGATTTCTAAACTCTTCTTCGGAAACAGATACTTTTCCAACCATTCTAAGTGGATTTTTTACTATTTCCATAGAATTTATATATGAACCTTTTGATAAATACTCTTCGTCTATGATTTTATTATTTTGTGAACTAACATCATATCTCTCTTTTGGTGTTAATATGTATACAACAATACCTGTTAACACTAAAATAATAACAATTAAGCTTAATATAATCTTTGCAATCCTTCCCATAATCGTCTCCTTTACAAATCTGTCAACAGATTTAAAATAAATTTAGATAACTAACTTCACATAATATTCTTAACAATATACATATTATAATACAGTCTTTTAAAGATTAATTCAACTAATCTGCTTTTTTGTAAATAAACTGTAAAAAAACATGTTTTTAGTATAAAAGTTAATATTTTGCATAATACTCTTAATTACACCTTTATTTTTTTCTAATCTTGGATTAAAATTAATATTATGCAATACAGTGTAGTGTTCTGTATTATAAGCAAATTAAATAGGAGGTATGAAAATATGTCAAATGAAACGAACTCATCTAACTTTATAAAAAATATTATTATAAATGACCTAGAAACAGGAAAACATGACAGTATAATAACTCGTTTTCCACCTGAACCAAACGGATATTTACATATTGGTCATGCAAAAAGTATATGTCTTAACTTTGGACTAGCTAAAGAATTTAATGGAAAGGCTAATTTAAGATTTGATGATACAAATCCATTAAAAGAAGATGTTGAATATGTAGAATCCATAAAAGAAGATGTTAAGTGGTTAGGATTTGATTGGAGTGAATTAAATTTTGCATCTAACTACTTTGATGAAATGTACAAAAGAGCTTTAATCCTAATAAAAAAAGGTAAAGCTTATGTGTGTGAATTAACACAAGATGAAATGAGGGAGTATCGTGGCACTCTTACTGAACCTGGTAAAGAAAGCCCTTATAGAAATAGAACTATTGAAGAAAACCTAGATTTATTTGAAAGAATGAAAAATGGTGAATTTAAAGATGGAGAAAAAACATTAAGAGCTAAAATAGATATGTCTTCTCCAAATATAAACCTTAGAGACCCAATTATATACAGAATAGCTCATTCAACACATCATAATACAGGAGATAAATGGTGTATATATCCTATGTATGCTTTTGCCCATCCAATTGAAGATGCAATTGAAGGAATAACTCACTCTATATGTACTTTGGAGTTTGAAGACCAAAGACCTCTTTATGACTGGTTTGTCAGAGAATGTGAAATGGAAAATGTACCTAGACAAATAGAATTTGCTAGACTTAACATAAACAATACTGTTATGAGTAAAAGAAAATTAAAACAACTTGTAGACGAAGGAATTGTTGATGGTTGGGATGACCCTCGTGTTCCTACTATATCTGGAATTAGACGTAAGGGATATACTGCTGAAGCTTTACGTAATTTTTGTAGTGAAATAGGAGTATCGAAAGTTAACTCTACAGTAGACAGTCAAATGCTTGATTATTTCCTAAGAGAAAACTTACAGCCAAAGGCTCCACTTGCTATGGGAGTTTTAAGACCTTTAAAGCTAGTTATAACCAACTACCCAGAAGATAAGGTTGAAATGCTTGAAATAGAAAACAATGCTAAAGATGAATCTCAAGGTAAAAGATTAGTTCCTTTTTCTAGAGAATTATATATAGAACAAGATGATTTTATGGAAGAACCTATTAAAAAATATTTCAGATTTTTCCCAGGAAATGAAGTTCGTTTAAAAGGAGCTTATTTCGTAAAATGTACGGATGTAATTAAGGATGAAAATGGAAATGTAGTTGAAATACATGGTACTTATGACCCTGAAACTAAGAGTGGTTCTGGATTTACAGGTCGTAAAGTAAAATCTACAATACATTGGGTTGATGCTAAATCAGCTATACCATGTGAATTTAGATTGTTTGAGCCATTGATTCTTGATGATTTACCTGAAAATGAAGGAAAGCATTTCTTAGAACAGATAAATCCTAATTCATTAGAAATATTACAAGGTTTTGTTGAGCCTACACAAGTAAAAGATGCTAAACCTTTTGATAAATTCCAATTTGTTAGAAATGGGTTCTTTAGTATAGATAATAAATACACAACTAAGGAAAAACTTGTGTTCAATAGAATAGTTCCTTTAAAAAGCTCTTTTAAACCTGCTAAATAATTGTTATAACTAAAAAATGAAGACTTAAGATATAAATTACTTCTACTATAAATAAATTTAGTTAGAAGTAATTTTTTATTTTAGTCTTCATCATTTATTTTAAATAATTAACTTTTTCCACTACAGATTCCCATAACCTCTATTCCATCTTTTATACATTCTATATTGAGAGGAAAATCTGGACCTTTTTCCCCATCAATGTCTGTTATAAGAGAATCTTTACATTCTATATCTACTTTTTTAGTTTTAAAATACAATATTTCATTTCCATTATATTGATCTAAGTAATCACCTCTAAGCACACTTATCAAAACTGGTATTGATTTTGGAATTGGCATTCCTTTAAAAATAATTACATCTAAATATCCATCATCTATTTCAGCTTTATATGCTAAATTTATATTTCCTGCTGTTTTTCCATTAAAAATCAGCATAAGATACATATCTCCATCATAATTCATCTCTTTGGAATATACTTTTATCTTAAACTTCCTCATATACAATGCTTCTTCTATTCCCTTTATATAATAAGAAATTCTTCCAAACGAATTCTTTAAGTCTGTGCTTATTCTTTGTGATACATCAGTAAACATACCTGCACTTGCGACATTTATAAAGTATTTATTATTTACCTTCCCTATGTCTATTTTCTTTGGCTTTGAATTTATGATTTCCTTTATAGCTTCTTTTATATCAAATGGAATTTGAAGAGCATTTGAAAAATCATTTGCAGTTCCTGTAGGTAAAATTCCGATTGGAATCTTTATATCTAACTCTTTCATTGAGTTTACAACTAAATCTATAGTTCCATCGCCACCTGCTATTAGTATATGGTCATAGGAACTATCTACTTCTTTAAATGCATTATTTACAGGCTCTTTAATATTCAATCTATAGGGTGTCAATAAATAATTTTGTTTTTGATATAATTCTATAATAGTATCTAAATTTGATAATATTTTTTTTTCACCTGAATTAGGATTGTATATAAGTTTTACTTTTTTCATTATTTCTCCTTACTTATTTTATTCTTTTAATATCCAAAGTCCTCGTTTAAGAAAATTACATGTATTCTTTCTGGTGCTAATTGTCTTTTTATAAGTGTATAGCTACAGCAAATTCTTCCTGGACTTGAACAATCTATACATATGCCAGTAGTCTTACATCCAGTATTTGTATTCAGTCTCTTGCAATTTGCTGGAGCGGCTATTGTTTTAGTTCTTTTTATAGCTTCATCTACATCTTTAACTATTTTATTTACACCTGCTACAACTATTACTTTGTCTGGTCCATATATCATAGCAGCTACTCTATTTCCATTTCCATCTAAATTATAGAGCTCTCCATTTTCTGTTATTGCATTAGTACTTGTAAAATAAGCATCTGCACAAAATGATTTTCTGTATATTTCTTTCATTTCTTCTGGTTTAATATCTTTTGCATATCTATCAAGAAAATCATATTTTTCTCTTATAAAGTCAATAACTCCTGTCTCAAATAAAGTCATAGAGCCACCACAACCTACTAAAGAACCTACTTCTACTATTTCTTCAATTTTTTTAAGAAGCTCTTCTTTATTATTTACTAGATACCCTTTCATGTTATTACTTTCTAGAGATTTTATTGTTTTTTCTATTCTTTTTTCTTTAAGCCAATTTAGATTTTGATCCATCTCAACTTCCCCCTTATTTTCAATATGTATTAGTTTGTTATAAATTTTATTTTCTTTATAGTTTTATTTTAGTACATCTAAGAAAAAATACAATATAAAACTTTAAATAAATTTTCCATAAATTTTTTTATAAGACTAACTCATAATTTATAATTAAAAAGGAAAGTAGATGTATTTTTCTACTTTCCCTATATTGTATGTAGTATTATATATTTTCTGAAATCTATATATTAATTATATGCTTTATTTTATTAAATATCACAATTAATTTAAGTGTAATATCATATTCTTTTTTAAACATATAAATTGTATTATTAAGTTTATTATATCCAATTTTAATAAATAATGTCACTAATTTGATGAAGAAGATGCTATAGCTGCACTTGTAGCTGCCATTACACAAGCAACTTGAATAGCAATAATAATATTTAAAAATATATTATTAGCTATAGAATCTATATTATTTTCTTTTTGTATTGAATCTGCATAAATAGAAGCCACAACAGCAGAACTAATCATTACTCTATTGCTTTTTCCTAAAGACCAATTCCCAAAACCTTTTTCTTCTTTAAGTCTATTTGAAACATTTTTTATATTTTCTATTATTTCATTTTCTTTATAATCTAATAACGAAATTGCTCCTATTATTGGATACCCATAATAATTTAACTTACAATCATTCTCTTTAAATGCTTTTTTAAGTTCAATAGTTTTTTTGCATTTACCCATTGTTCTATCTTCGCTAAATAAAAGAATTTGAGATAGTGCTTGTAAGTCATTTCCTTTATAAAAACCATTTTTATTTAGAAATTCATAGCATTTTTCTATGTATTCTAAATCTTCTTCTAAATTTTTTGAATGAATTGCAATAAGTGCTATATTACAATAGTCATCACTAGATGTTAAAAATGGATGTTTTTTCCTCATATATTCGTATACTGTTTTCATTTTTGATATACATGTAATATAATCCATTTTATCTCTATTTTCATAGACTATTGATGCTGTAAGTGGTAAATATGTATCTCCCCAAAACTTTTCATTTTTAAGATTTTTATATATCTCTAAAATCATCTTAAAACTACTTTCTGGATTTGATTCAAATGAAAGTAGTGTTGCAATATAAAATATGTTATATCCTCTAAAGTTAGAGAATAATCCAGTATTTTTTTTAATAAGCTCTATTCGCTCTTCTACTAATCTAGGGCTTATCCTCTTGTTCTTAAGCGTAAATGCAAGTGCACAACTATGTTGAATTAATCCCATTTGCCAAGAACCTTTAACTTCATTTAATGCTTTATAATTTTCCATTAATAAGTTTATTTTCCCATTTATAAAAGTTTGTTCCATATTGCCCTCCCAGTAATATACATTGTTGTATTAATTAACTTAATATCTATTATATATGTAATAAATATTGCAATCAATACATATTACTTGAAGAAGAACTATTATTCCATAATGATGTATCCTTTTTTATAGTGCCTTCCCATATTATTAACCCTGTCATAATACTCTGATTCACTTTCGTTACTCCATTTGGGTACAAATACATCTATCGCATTAGAATTACTAAAATACTTACTAGACCCCCTATCCATAACGGTTTTTACTTTACCATCTACAATAATCTTAGTTCCAAAACTTAAGTGATTGTTTGCCACAAAACCATCTTCTAAATCATCTCCTGTAGCAGTTATAGCTCCATATCCATTTTCTTGGTTAAGGCTGGTATAATAACTCACTTCAAATGTTATAGGAATTAAATCCTTTATTTTGATTCCTAGCTGGTTTTCTAGTCTCTCTTTTTGCACTTTCAATTTATACTCATCACTGCTTTTATAGTCTTCCATACCTTGATTATATTTAGAATTAAAGTTTTTACCTGAAGTTACTATAGTATCTATATTTACTATAGATTCTTTACAATGCTCTGCATCTATTTTTGTTTCTCCATTTACCAATAATGGAGTTAAACATACACTACATACAACACATGTAATCAATGCTTCTTTAAGCTTCATAAATTCCCCCCTTATTATTTTGATATATTAGCATATTTAATATTATATGTCTACATTTAGATTTAAATGCCATACTCATTTGCTTTAAGAAGTTGTCTTATACTTAATTCACCCTAAACCTTTATAAATCCTTCATCTTAGAATCATATAGTATAAGGCTTTTATGACTAAATATTTTTTTTATTAATCTTTTTAATAACTCAAAACTACTTCTATTTAATTTTTCTATTTTTAAGAATTTAAGAATTAAAATTCTATAATTTTAAAACATATTGATTTTATTTTTTTAAAATGCTATAATTTTTTTAAGAGGTGATTAATATGATAAAAAATACAAAACAAATTACAGTTGAAGTTAATGAAATTTTATTACAAGAAGTATACAAAATGACTAATAATGAAAATACAGATTTATCAAACTTTATAAACGAATCAATCATAAATTATATTCTTGAAAATAGAAAAGATGACATTGAAAATAAAGATTTAGAAGAAGTAATTAATTTCTATAAAAAAGAGAATATAGAAAATCCTAAAAGTGCAGCAAGAGCTATTGCTGAAGCAAAAACTCATACATTATACTAAACAAATAAAAAGTTCCTAAAAATTAGGAACTTTTCTTTTTATTTTAATGGCTATTAATATCTATTTTAGTAATATTTATTTTATACTTATAAATACTTATTTAAACAACAAGATAATCTAATACATTGTCATTTAATATACTATAAATAATCAATATAAAAATAAAATTACAACTTTTAATATACCTAAAAAATAATCAATTTGTATAAATAATAAAAAAATTTTAGTTTTCTATTTTAATAATCGATATTTAGCTAAGCTCCGATTAACTATAAGTCTAATATAAAATTAAATATCAATAAATTTGATTTTATATTAGACTTATAGTATTAAAATGCATTAGAAAACTAGGGATACTTAATAAATAAATCTATGTATTTTACAGTTTACTTCACTTTTAATTCATTTTACTAATTATTGTAAAAACTATTTATTTTATGATAATTAAATTCATCTTAAAAATAACTAATAAGCCTTAGTTTTTATATACTATTAAATGCTTAAATGTTCATACATTTAAACATACAATTACTACAAAAAATATATGTTTAAAGTTATTCTTGCTATTGATCTCAAACAAACTATTCATCTTTCTTAATGTCTTTTACCCATTTTTCAACAGAATTTAATTCCTCCTCATTTACCCCCTTTTTGAACAATGCTTTCATAAAGCTTTCAATAGAACTTCCATGCATATTATCTAGAAAAGTTTTTGTTTCAAAATGTAAATATTCAGCTTCTCCAATAATAACTGTATAATGTGTATGTCTATCTATCTTTTTAGCATCCAAGAACTTCTTATTTACTAATCTTGATAAAAGTGTTAGTGTTGTAGTTTGCTTCCAATCATATAGTTTTTCCATAGCTTCAATGACATCTTTTGATGTTACTGTAAAATCTGATCCCCAAATAAATTTCATGACCTTTAATTCCGCTGGTGGTATTTTAGTAATAGTCATATGATTTTACACTCCTCTCAAACTTATACATAATTAAATACTATATTAATAAACTTTCCCAGTCAAAGGTTTTATTCAAAATATACAATTCAAATTTATTAATATAAAAAACTTATATTTTCAGTACCAATCAAACATAAAAAACCCAAAAGTAAATAATAAATTTTATTTATATATATAAGTATAACAGATTATCAAATTAAAATTCTAATATTTAAGATAATATACTCATTTTATAATCAATAAATATCAATATTTGAAATAGCCATAAATTTATTTCAAAAACTATTTTTGAGTTTATCCATATGTTATAATAAATGTATAAAATTTTGATTGGTGGGTTATATATGAATGCATTTATTAGAAAACGAAACAAGAATTATGTAGTTTATCTTGAATTTACAGATGAAGATACTGGAAAAAGAAAACAAAAGAACATGGGTATTTTTGATAAAAAAAGAGATGCGAGCAAAAGGTTAAATGAAGTAAAGGAAAGTCTGTATAAAGATGGCTTTTTAATTCCAAACGAAATCACTGTCTCAGAATTTCTATTAGATTTTTTAAAAAAGTACAGTGAAAATATATCATTAGCTACATACAACAATTATGTTAGTATTTGTAAGAATTATATTAATCCCTCTATTGGTAAATATAAAATACAGGATTTACATCCAATTCATATACAGAACTACATTGATAAACTATCTCATAAATTGAATCCTCAATCAATTAAGATTCATATAAATATATTGAAACTTGCAATAAAAAGAGCATATAGACTCAAATTAGTAAAAGAAAATATTATGGATAATATAGAAGCTCCAAGATATAAAAAATTTAAAAATGAAATTTATGACAAAGAACAAATGATAAAATTGTTGAAATTGTCAAAAAATACATATATGGAATTACCTATTAATTTAGCAGTTGGTTTAGGTCTTAGAATTTCAGAAGTTTTAGGTTTAACTTGGGATAATATTGATTTTGAAGAGAATACAATAACTGTAAATAAGATAACAGCTCGAATTAATGGCTCTGTAATTCTTAAAGAACCAAAGACTGAAAGCTCTATTAGAAAAATATCTGCTCCAAAGGAATTAATCTTTTTACTAAAGGAATATAAGATAAAACAAAATAAAAACTTATTAAAGTCTTCTATTAGAAATAGTCATGACTTGTTATTTTTCAATAAAAAATGTGAACCTATTGCTGAAGATGTTATGAGTAAAAAATTCAAAAGATTTTTAGAAAAGAATGACTTGCCACACATTAGATTTCATGATTTAAGACATTCACATGTTACTTTACTTATAAATTCTAAGGTACCTATAAAAGTTATCTCAGAAAGAGTTGGTCATTCAAATATAAATACAACCTTAAATGTTTATTCCCATGTTCTAAAAGAAATGGATAAAGAAGCATCTGACAAAATTTCTGAGAACTTATTTAATGCCAACTAATATTACATTTTTTAATTATAACTACTCTAGCCTTTATCATCTATAAAATTAATTTTTACTACTAATAAAATTAAAGTTAAATTAATATTCAAATTTAATTTTATAATAGAAGAGTTAAAATATATTTATTACAAAATAGTTTTAGCGTTATAAACTTAATTTATTTTCTCAAGATGTTGATGAAATTTTTATGGAAGCACGTAACACAACAGTTAAAATCATTTGTAGCTTAGGTGGTATTGTTACTAGTAAAGCAGAAGATTTTTATGATGAAAAAGTAACACCTATAACCTTACAAAAAATACATTATCATAAAAGAGAATGTCTATAGACTTATGAAATTATATTATATAACTTTTTCTTATTATGTCTCCAAACATTATTGTAATTTGACCCAATGTAAACAATCAATTTTGATTTGGAGACATGTACTTTTTATAATAAAAATCCATACATCTTTCTATCCGTAGTTCTGTTTGAGTTATCTCTACAACCCTATTTACTACAATATATATACTAAATAAAAAACCTCCTAATATTTGATTAAATACCTACATACTTCTATAGCGTATTCTCAAACATTAAAAGGTTTTTATTCTAATAATTATAATTAGTAAAAATAATATTTAAACTAACAATTATTTATCTTTCCCATACATTTTAGCTAATTGGTCTTGTATCTCTTTACTTTCTAAATACTCATCAAAATCCATCTTTCTATCCATTATTCCATTTGGAGTTATCTCTATAATTCTATTTGCTATAGTAGATATAAACTCATGGTCATGAGAAGTAAATAAAAGCACCCCAGGGAATTTTTCAAGTCCTTTGTTAACAGAAGTTATACTTTCTAAGTCTAAGTGGTTAGTAGGGTCATCTAACACAAGTACATTTGCATTTGAAAGCATTAGCTTACTAAGCATACATCTGACTTTTTCTCCTCCAGATATAACTTGAGCTTCTTTTAAAGCTTCTTCTCCAGAGAATAACATTCTACCTAAAAATCCTCTTATAAAACTCTCACTTTTTTCTTCAGAAAACTGTCTAAGCCAGTCAACTAGAGAATACTCTACTCCATCAAAAAACTTATTATGGTTTTTTGGAAGATAATCTTGAGAAGTAGTTACTCCCCATTTATATTCTCCACTATCTGGTTCAAGTTCTCCCATAACTATATTTAAAAGTGCAGTAGTAGCTATTTCATCACCCATAAATACTACTTTGTCATCTCTATCCAATCTAAATGAAACATTATCAAGTACTTTAACTCCATCTATAGTTTTAGTTAAATTGTGTACTTCTAAAACTTCATTACCAATTTCCCTAGCAGGTGTAAATCCTACATATGGATATCTTCTTCTTGATGGTTGTATATCTTCAATTTCTAATTTGTCTAATTGTTTCTTTCTAGATGTAGCTTGTTTAGCTTTTGAAGCATTAGAACTAAATCTAGCTATGAATTCCTTTAATTGAGCTATCTTTTCCTCAGTCTTTTTGTTTTGGTCTTTAGCAAGTTGTAATGCTAATTGACTTGATTCATACCAGAAGTCGTAGTTTCCAACATACATCTGTATTTTACCAAAGTCAACATCAACTATATTAGTACATATTTGATTTAAGAAATGTCTATCATGTGATACTATTATAACTATAGACTCTTCTAAATCCATTATAAAATTATTTAACCAATTTATTGATTTAAAATCCAAGTGGTTTGTAGGCTCATCCATTAATAGTATTTCAGGTTTTCCAAAAAGTGATTGTGCTAATAACACTTTAACCTTCTCTCCACCAACTAATTCTTTCATTTGTTTGTAATGCATATCCTTAGTTATACCAAGACCCATAAGTATTTTTTCAGCGTTAGTTTCTGCATCCCATCCATCAAGTTCTGCAAACTCACCTTCAAGTTCAGCAGCTTTTATTCCATCTTCTTCGCTGAAATCTTCTTTCATATATAAAGCATCTTTTTCATGCATTATACTCCAAAGTCTTTCATGACCTCTTATAACAACATTTAAAACAGTTTCTTCCTCATATTCGAAGTGGTCCTGTTTTAAAACTGACATTCTTTCTTTATCAGTTATAGACACATTCCCTGTATTTGGTTCTATTTCTCCTGATAATATTTTTAAAAAAGTAGATTTTCCCGCACCATTAGCTCCTATTATTCCATAGCAATTTCCTTTAGTGAATTTTAAGTTAACATCTTTAAATAGTTCCTTATCACCAAATCTAAGTCCAACACCTGTAACTTGTAACATTAATGTATTTTCCTTTCTTTTTGTTCATAATTTATTTTATCATAAAATTTTGATAACATTTTTATTCTCACGTAAACAGCATATTTTTTATACCAAATTCGTGAAATATTTATTAAAATTGTATTAAAGATTGTAAGTTTCATAAAAATTAACAATCTATTATATTATACTTATAAAAAAATCAAATTGCAACTTTATTAATTCTTTTACACACTCTAAATACTTTATTTGAATCTTTAAACTGTTTTAGCTATTAGTAAAAAGATATTTTCTGTATAATTAATACTTAAAAAGAGTACCTAAGTTTGTAAGTACTCTATTTTTATGGTTTTATATTTTAGCAAAATTACATGCAGGGTAAGTACATACATCACAGTTCATACAAAGACCACCATGACCATATTTAGCTATATCATATTTGTCAAGTTTTTCATCTATTAAAATCCTAGATAGAACTATATCAAACACTGTAGTTTTATGATACATTGCACACCCTGGTATACCCATAATTGGGACTTCTCCATAGTAAGCAAGTAAAAACATTGCTCCTGGTAATATTGGTGACCCATATGTAACTAAATCAGCTCCAGTCTCTTTTATAGCTGTTGGTGTGACATCATCTGGGTCTACACTCATTCCACCAGTACAACAGATAAGTTCTGCTCCTTGACTTATAAATTCTTTTATTGCATTTTTTATGATATCTTTATCATCTGGACATATAGTTTGACCTATAACTTCACATCCAAACCCCTTTACTTTTTCTTCTATTACTGGTCCAAATTTATCAACAATTCTACTGTAAAACACTTCATTACCAGTGGTAACAATTCCTACTTTTTTAGGTTTAAAAGGTATCACATTGACTATCTTTCTGTTATCAAGTACTTTTTTTGCCTCTTCTAGTTTTTTCTCATCTATAACTAAAGGTATGACTCTTGTTCCAGCTACTTTCAACCCTTTATTTACTACAAAATTATTATGAAGAGTTGCCATCATTATTTCGCCAACACAATTTAAATCAAAAAGTGCATCGACATCTATTTTTAAAAGCCCATCACATGCTGCTATAAAATCTATCTTTCCTTCTTTTATTTCACTGAAATCTAAATTTTCTCCAGCAGTTAATTCTTTTAAAAATAAAGCTCCTTCATTTTCATGAATCATTCCCTCTGATTTTTCCCATACATATAAGTTGTCTTTACCAAGAGATAATAAAACTGGAATGTCTTCTTCTTTTACTACATGTCCCTTTTTAAATTTTCTTCCTTTAAATTCTCCTGGTATTATTTGAGTAATGTCATGACATAAAACTTGTCCAACAGCATCTATAGTTTTTATTAATTTCATAATTTGCCCCCTATTCTTTCATAATCCACTTTTGTATCAATATCTAATAACATTTTTTCGGGAACTTCTACATATTTTATTTTTGATGAATTTTTTAAAATAGTTTTCCCTTTTTCATCTTCTTTAAGTGCCAACAATTCCTTCTTTTTGCTAAATGGAAATATAACTGGATTTCCACATACATCTTTGCATCTTGGAATTACTATAAAATCTCTATCTAATTTAAAAGTATTTATAATTTTATCTATATATAAATCATCAATAAATGGTTGGTCTCCCACAAAAAACATATATCCATCACATTTTGAGCTATTTAAAATGCCCAATTTTATGGATTCACTCTGACCTATATTTGCATCTTTATTATCTACATATTTAAAGCCATATTTATTGCACAATGCTAAAACTTCTTTATATTGACTTACAACTACAACTTGATGAAAATTAATTTTACTAACTGCTTTAAGTACATGTTCTATTATAGAACATCCATCATATTCCAGTAAAAGTTTATTTTCTCCCATTCTTCTGGCAAATCCTGACGCCATTATTACTGCATTTATCATATATATCATTCCTTAACATTTATAATGTATTGATATTGTTATGATTTTATAGTATCTTTATTGATATTATCTATATATATAATATCACATAAATTATTTTAATACTTCAATATCTTATACAAAAATTTTGTTTTATACTTCCATAAAATATGTCTATTTCACTTTCATGCTCTTTAATAATTTTAATTAAATTTATAGCTAAACTTTCATACATTTCATTTTCGACTTTATTAATAAATAATATTTTTTTACCATGATAATTTTTAAACAATCCTTTTGGATTTAATACTACATTTTTTAAATTATCAAGATTTACTGTAGAATTATCATTTATATTACGCATATTTAAATTAGTTATTTTTTTAAATTCATCTAACCTATGTATATTTTCTTCATTAATATCCATTCCAAATGAAGTTATATCTAATATACCTATAGTTTTTGTAGTTTTACAATATACTACTGGTTCTCCATCATTCCAACCTTTAAGTTTTTTTCTCTTTGAACCATCACCTTCTATCAATACCAAATCAAATTTGTCTATCATTTTTTCTAAATCAGATAACTTGATTCCTACTATTTTATTTTCATTATTTATACAGCTTCCACATACTGTTACTCCATAACAAATAGATGGAATAGAAGTTCCATCTATTGTCATAAATATATTGTCATAGTCTTTTTCATCAGGTAAATATATTTTAGTAGTTGTTGTAAGTAAAACTTTTAGCTTATCTCTATAAAAATTCGCAAAGTATTTTATAAATGAAGTTTTTCCTCCTGCTCCAACTACAGTTATTATTTCATTTGCTCCTATCATATCTGATAATTTCACACTTTCACCTCTCATAAATATTTCTTTTAAATATCCTAAATTTGATTTATTTGAAATTTATAATTTAACTGTTTTAGTAAAAGTGATTTTTGAAATTCTATAAACTAAAAAGTAAATAGATTCTGTTGTAAACAACAAGGCGGATCCAATTCGCCGCTAAGCTGTAAGCTTATACGCTATCAGTTTATCTTTTAATTATTATTAAGATATTCTTATTCTTTGTGGTTGCTTTAACATCTGAGGATTATTCTGCAAGTAAGATAAATCAACTATTTGTGATTTTTTTAATATATTAAGACTTGCATTTACATCCGCATTTATAATCATACCCATACTAGATTTATATTGACCACGTGTTATTCTTTCTCCCTTAAATTTGTGTTTCTGTACATCATCCAAATTAATATCAGGAAGATAATCATTGGCAAAAAAATCTGATTTACTAGTATAACTTTCTTCTTGTCTAATGAAATTAATATTTTTTATTTTACATAGATACTCTAGTTTTCCTTTTATCTCTCCAAAAGGAATTCTTATAAAATTTCTATATATTTTCTTTTCCATATTATCACTTTTTTCTAACTTAGCATTATATCCTACAATCAAATTGCCAATATTATTTTTTACACAGTAGTCAATTATGTAAAAGCAAGTTTTATTTACATAGTCTTTAACCTGATTATTTCTTTTATTCCATACTTTAAATTGTTTTCTTGTAATTAAACTTATATTCTTTTTTAATTTTAAAGCCTCTATTTTATCATTTTGCTTATTTGCCCATTGGTTCACAGACTTAAGCCTTCTTCCATCTATAATAAAACTATCACCTAAGTTGGTAGTACAAGTACATAAGTTTTCTAAACCTAAATCTATTGCCAGTGCATTTTTTTTATTTGAAACTTCCTCTGATTTCGGTATTTCATAACAATACTGAATTTCAAAGAACCTAGCCTTATGTTTAGGTATTATTCTTATTTCCTTAACTTTTTTGTCTAATATATTATTTGGAACTTTTATACTCACCTTTCCATACATTTTTTTAAATACGGGAGACATAGGCACATTTAAAATTCCATCATCTTTAATTCTTATTTGTCCTATTATTATACTAAAAAATCCTTCTTTATCTAAATACTTAGGTGACTTTATTCCTCTAAAATCATACTTGCCTTCTTTAGCTAATTTAATTAAACCAAAAAATGACCTAAATGAACTATCAACTTCTTTTAGTATTTGTTGTGCTACATTACTATTGAGTAGTTTATAGTTTTCATTTTCTTTACATACGTGATAATTGGCTTCATAATTAAGATGCTCCCCTTGATTAAAGTAGTGTTGTCTGACATTATATGTACCAACATTATACAAGTTCTTTGCTAAAAAGCACATCTCTCGCAAAGCCTGATATTCTTTCTTAGTTAAATTTTTTAATTGTTGTCTCTGAGTCCCATAATGTATGTTTTTTGTTCTATTTGGCATAAACTCACCTCCTTTAACTCCTACTCTATTAGACATTATATATGGTATTTTTATAAAGCACCATATATAATGTCTATTAAATTACTTTATTTTGCAAAATAACTTAAATTTATACTTTTATAGTATATCATTTATTAAATTTATTTGTTGTTGTTTTTCATCCCCATGTACACTTTTTCAAAAGTTATAGGAAGCTCTCTTATACGAACTCCAGTAGCATTAAAAATTGCATTTGCAATTGCTGGTGCTGGCGTATGTATAACTATTTCTCCTAAAGATTTAGCTCCATAAGGCCCTCCTGGGTCAAAATTATCAGCAAAATCTACTAATATATTTCCTACTTCTTTTTTTGTAGGAACCTTATACTGCAAGAAACTGTCTGTCAATAACTTTCCATCTTTATCAAATTTAGGGTCTTCATACATTGCAAACCCTATCCCCATCATTACTCCACCTTCTACTTGTATTCTCGCTAATGTTGGATTTATAACCGTACCACAGTCAGGTACACATGCAAAATTTATTACCTTATATTCTCCTGTATTTTTATCTAGTTCTATTTCAGCAAATCCTGCTATAAATGGTTTTATTCTTTTTAACATACCAAATGATTCTGTTGCTTCTAAAACAACTGGTACATCGTCACTTGAAAACCCTATACCTCCAACTGACTCTCTTCCTAATTCCTCTAATAACACAAATTTACTCTCATCATTCTTAACAAAAACTCTATCTTTACTTAACTCTAAATCCTCTTTTTTAGACTCTAGTTTTGATTCTGCTACTGAAAGTATTATTTCTTTTAATTTATTTGCTGTTTTTATTGTTGCATTTCCTGTAACTGTTGTAGTACAAGAAGCAAACGCACCTGTATCATATGGACATAGGTCTGAATCACCTGTATAAACAGATATTCTATCTACAGTCGTATTTAAAGTCTCTGCAGCAATTTGTGCTTGAATTGTATCAGCACCTTGACCTAAATCAGCAAGACCAGATAATAACTTATATGTCCCATCTTCGTCCATTCGTATAGTCACTGTTGCCATATCTACACGTGGTATACCAGAACCATGATTTGCCACTGCCATTCCTACTGCTCTTACCTTGTTATTACCTATATCTTTACATGGGTATTTATCATCCCAATTAATTAATTTTTTCCCTTTTTCTATACACTGTTTTAATTCACAGCTTAGAATTTCTTCTTCTGCTGCTTTTCCATTAGTGTACCTATCTATTATGTTTTTAACTCTAAATTCAAGAGGATCTATACCAATCTTATTGGCTAATTCATCAATAGCACTATCTATTGCAAATATGCCTTGTGTAGCTCCATAACCTCTAAGTGCACCTGCTGGTAATCTATTAGTATATACTGTTCTAGCATCAAATCTAACAGCATCAATATCATTATATATTGGTAATGTATTATGACCTGATTCTGAAGAAACAGAAACTCCATTACCACCATAGGCACCTGTATTATTTAGTGACTTTAATTCTATCGCCTTTAAATTTCCTTCTTTGTCTGCACCTACTCTAACATCAAAAAACATTTCATGCCTACTATTAGAACCTACAAAGGTTTCACTTCTTGTAAAGACAAATTTTGCTGGTCTTCCAGTTTTCATAGTCACAAATGCAGTAAATATATCTGTTGCTGCTATATTCTTTCCTCCAAATCCACCACCTATTCTAGGCTTTATCACCCTTATTTTAGAAGAAGGAATCCCCAATACTTTTCTAAGTATTCTCTTTATATTGTGTGGTGATTGTAATGATGACACAACAACAATCCTATCATTTATATCTTTATATGCATATGACCTATGAGTTTCCATCATACAATGTGATTGACTTTGAGTCTTATATGATGCTTCTACCACAAATTCACTTTCTTTAAGCTTAGCCTCAACATCACCAAACTCGAAAAACTCTTTTGATACTATATTATTTTTTGCATCTAATCCAAAAGGATACGGTTCTACTATATCTTGTTCTGGATGTATAATAACTTCATTTCCTTCTGCTTCTTTTGCATTAAATACAGGCTTTAAAATCTCATACTCTACTTTTATCATTTTTAAAGCTTTAAGTGCAGTTTTTTCATCTTCTGCTGCTACTAATGCTACCTCATCTCCAACAAATCTAACTGTATCCTCAAGTAAAACTCTATCATAAGGAGATGCTTCTGGTTCTGTTTGACCTGGAACACAATATCTAACTTGTGGTACATCTTTATAGGTATAAATTCCTACAACTCCTGGAATTTTTTCAGCTTTTGACGTGTCTATATTCTTTATTTTGGCATGTGCATGTGGACTTCTAAGAAGTTTAAGAGTCAAAACATCTTTATGCATAATAAGGTCTTCAGTATATAGTGGCTTTCCTGTCACAATTGCTGTACTATCTATCTTTCTTATCCCCTTATTAATCATTATTTATTACCTCCCTCAATAGCACTATACATCCTCTTAAGCAGTGCACTTGCCATATCTATTCTATATTCTTTACTTGCCCTCATATTACTTCCATAAATTAATTCTTTACCTACAATAATAGATGCTTTATCTATATCCTTTTCTTTGCTCAATATTTGACTTGCTTCAAGTGCTAATTTAGCTCTTTGAGGTCTTGCTCCAATTGCTATTTTATAAGTATCATTTTCTTTTAACATAGCTGAATTTAATATAGCAAAATCTCCTGTACACTTTCTTATTGAATCAAATACAGCTACTGCATCTTTCTTAGGAAGTATTATCTCAATTAATATATCTTTATTTAATTCACTATCCAAAAACTCATTTAACTCTAATATTCCACTATTGTATAACCTTACCTTCGCACCAACAACTAAAAGTGCTGTAATCAAGTCAGAAAAACCATACTTTGAAAATACACTAGCTCCAATTCTTGCACCCTGTCTAAATTGAACACCAACTATATTAGAAACAGCACTTGAGACTATTCCACTACAATAATTTTTAATAGTTTTGTTTATTTCTAAACTTCTCAAAGATGTATCTGCTCCTATTAGTATATTTTTTTCATCCTCTTTTATATAGTCTAGATTTATATCCTTTAAATCTATGGCTGTTCCTATGTTTTTATTGCTTAATTTTATAAATCCGCAACCACCTAAAATAACATTATTTTTTTTAGAAATCAAAATTTTATATGCTTCTTCTAGGCTTTGTGGAACAGAATATTCTTTTATAGTAACCATCTTATCCCCCTTATATTATATTTATTAAAACTTGAAACCTACTAAGTACTTTGCTTTATTTTTATAAATATATAGTAAACTTAATTTAATTCTATTAGTTTTTTACTCTATATATTTTCCTTTTTATTTTTATTGTCCTTACCTTTTGAAAATTTTATCATATATAAACCTTGAACTATTATAGCAACCATAGCTCCTGAAACTACACTTGAATCTGCAAGTAGTGTTTCTATAAATTTTGGAGATTTTTCAAGAACCTGAGGAACTACCATAAATCCTATCCCAGTTGCCATAGAAAGACCTAATATCATACTATTTTCTTGATTAAAACCATCCATACTAACAAGTCTTAATCCAGATGTTGTAAGAGTTGAAAATATTACGAGTGTTGCTCCTCCAACCACACAAGGAGGTATTGTTCTAATTAAATTAGCTAATAAAGGTGATACTCCCGCCAGAAATAATCCAATGCCTCCAATAGCTAATACAAATTTACTTATAATTTTTGTATTAGAAACGATTGCAGAATTCTGACCAAACATTCCCATTGGAGTAGCAGAAAATAATGCTCCTATTGTAGATAATACTCCATTTCCTAAAACAGCAGAAGAAAGTTCTTCATCTGTAACTTGTCTATTAAGTCCTCCTACTGTAGAAAGTGTACATGCTCCCATAATATCAGCTATTTCAACCAAATATATTATTGAAAACATTACTACAACCTCAAGCTTTATATCCAATCCAAAAGCAAGTGGTTTTGGAAGTGCAACCAAAGTAAACTCTTGAATTGAAGAAAAATTTACTATTCCCAAAATTAGTGATAAAATATATCCAAAAACTATGCTAACTAATATTGATGCATCTTTAAACAATCCTTTTCCATATTTATTTAATCCTAATATCATAAGTGATACAGCTATTCCAACTATAAAATTAATTGGTTGTCCAAATGTCTCATTACCCATACCTCCAGCTAAGTTTTTTATAGCTATTGGAAAAAGTCCAAGACCCATACATGCAACTATAGTACCAGATACGACTGGGGTAAATATAAACCTTATTTTTTTAAGACCAAAACCAATTATGATTATCACTATACCAGCGACTATTTGAGAGCCAAATAAGACAGGTAATCCATACTTGCCTGCAACAGAAACTCCAGCTCCTATAAACATTGCTGTAGCTCCCATTATAACTGGTATTCCTCCTCCCAATTTAAAACCTTTAAATAGTGGTATTGGATATAATTGTAACAAAGTTGATAATCCTGCAAAAATTAAAGCAGCTTGAATTAATAGTGTAGACATTTTATGATTAAGTCCAGCCGCATTTGCAACTAGTATCGCTGGTAAACAGCTACCTATTACCATTGCCATTAAGTGTTGTAACCCCAAAGGTATTGCTTCCTTTAGTGGTGGTATTCCGTCTAATTCAAATTTTGATGTACTTTTTGCTTTCATAATAAAAACTCCCGTTACATAAAACTTATTGAATTATATAAATACTTAAAAATTTAATATATTAAATTAAATGACTTTTATAAATCTTACTATACTCAGTAATACATTTAAGTTTTTATACTTAAAAATCACGTACAACAAATTTAATTATTAACAATTAAATTTATTCTATTATTTTGTATATGTTCTATAGTGCTTTACAAATATAAGAGTATTGTAGCTATGGACTTTAAAATTTTTTACAACAATTCTAATCCAATCTAAATCTTTCAATCTTAATCATTATAAGTTATAAGTTTTCATAAGTATTTATATCTTGTAAGTTTTAAACATTTACCTATAAACGCTACTTTATAGATGCCACTTTAATCTTAAGTGACCTCATACTTTCATATGAGCGTAGACTATTTCTTCATCTTCAGCATTACCTGTTAAGAGCAACCCGTTTCCACTATCAATAGCTTATAGTGTACTCTCTTTCGAGATAGTCGTTTGACCTTCCTATTTCTAGGCTTGGCGACCAAATGTCCATTGTAAAGTACTTAGGCTCTCACCATATACCATCCTTGCTATTATTTCTGGTTTTCACCACATTCATAAAAGTTTCTTTCTATCTTTTATTGTAGTTGCAAGGCTTTAGGATTTACTGGTTTTAAAGTTGTGTCCTACATAAATTTCTTTATGTACGGGGCTAAAAGTACAACTTATTTAATATACTTTTTTATTACCCCCTGTAAATAATATTATTTACTCTTTCACTGTTTTTGTTATTAAATTAATTACATAATAATTAATTTAAGCATAAAATAATTTTCAAATTGAAAATCAAAATATTTATGAATATTTTATAATATAATTATCATAAGACAGAAAAACTTAATAAGCTATGTATCTCAGTTGTACCCATGTACTCTCCTTTACTATATTTGTATCTGCAACATAAAACATACAAGTTTCTATCTAGCATATAGATATAAACCAATATCTATAATTAAAAATAGTAATACTATTGTATAATACAATCTTTATGTACATTACTATTTATTATTTCTATACAGCAATTTTAATGCCAATATTTGCATACATTTGCATAGAATAATTTTTTTATACTTTCCTTGATAAAAATTTACTTATTCCAACTGTTCTGTAATTTTTTATTAAGCAAATTTTAAATTTTATTTTTATGATATTTTTATAATTACATAAAAAAAAAGACCAAAAGTATTTTTCAAATGATCTTTTCTCAAATTTTTATTTTAATTTCTAAAATTTATAATAAATAGTAAGACTATTATAAGCATCTATTTTTATATGAAAGTTTATACTTTTATGGATGATAAGTTAATGTAATTAAAAGATTATCTAGCTGATTTTAATTTTACAATATCGCTCCAATTTTTGCTTGTAGCTAATTCTACTAAATTTAAATCTCTTCTTATTTCTGAAACATCTTCTTTTATGGAGTTTGTATCACCTTTTATATGTGCTATACTATGTTCCATATTATCATGAGTAGCTTTATTTATTTCAGAGTTATGTAATAAACTTCCTAAAATACTATTTTGTTCAATTTGTTGTTCTTTAATTGATTTTCCTTCAGATTCTAAGGCATCTACTTTAACATCTATTTCATATAGTTTTTCATTAACTATAATACTTTCTGCTTTAATTTCACTTATATCTTTACTTGCACTACTTATTTGATTTTGCATAGAGTTCATTTCTAATTTAACTTCATGTAAATTCTCTTTCACTACATTTATTTCTTTCTTCATCATACTTACTTCTTGTTTTACTTCATTCATTTCTTCTTTCATTACACTTATTTTTTGTTTTACTTCGCTCATTTCTTTCTTCATTATACTTACTTCTTGTTTTACTTCATTCATTTCTTCTTTCATTACACTTACTTCTTGTTTTACTTCATTCATTTCTTTTTTCATTACACTTACTTCTTGCTTTACTTCACTCATTTCCTTCTTCATTACACTTACTTCTTGCTTTACTTCACTCATTTCCTTCTTCATTACACTTACTTCTTGTTTTACTTCATTCATTTCTTTTTTCATCACACTTACTTCTTGTCTTACTTCTGACATGTCATTTTTTATTATGCATATTTCTTGTTTCACTTCGCTTATTTCTTCTTTCATTACACTTATTTCTTGTTTTACTTCTGACATGTCATTTTTCATGCTAACCACATCTTTATTTATAATATGTAATAATTCTAAAATTTTATCTTCCACTTACATCACCATCCCTATTAATTATTATAACATCTTATACAAATGCTATACAATGTTAACATATATCTCTAAAATAGTTGTTATAAATTTAATTATTAAAATTATTATGTATAATTACTACAAAAAATAATTAATATAGATATAAATCTAAAAATAATAATTACAAACAAAAGGATACCATTTTAATATGGTATCCTTTATCTGTATATAAATTTTTATCTTTTGAAGTTATATTTTTTATAAAACATCTTATGCATTTAATTCTGGACATGAAATCTTTCTTCCAAGTGCCTTTGGTTTACATACTGATATACAAAGACCACAATATCTACATTCACCTTCATTTAATTCCATCTTGTCATTTAATTTTCTAGCTTGATATGCACACACTCTCTCGCACATCTTACATTTAGTACACTTTTCTTCATCATAAGTAAATTCAAAACTAAGTCTTTCATTTACCTCTCCCATATGCTTATGTACTACCCCACAAGCATTTTCTATAGTTTTATATCCTAGTCTGTCAAGATTAGAATTTAGGTCATTGTGTATTTTAGCTATTACTTGAGCTCCTTTTAATATTACTACTGAACATATACCAACGAAGTCAGCACCTGCCATAATCATCTCTAAAGCATCATCTCCACTTACACATCCACCTAATCCAATTATAGGTATATTTACCTCTTTTTTTATTTCATATATTCTTTGTAGAGTTATTGGTTTAATAGTTTCTCCACTTAAATATCCAATTCCATTTCCACCTAATAAAGGTTGGCCAGTTTCTATATCTATTCTAAGTGCTGGTCCTACAGAATCACAAGCAGTTATTGCATCTGCTCCTGCTTCTTCTAATTTTTTAGCAAAAGCCCCTATTTCATCTATCATAGGAGGAAGTTTAACTATTACTGGTATATTCACTCTTTCTTTCGCATCCTTAAGCATTGGTATTAAATCTCTATAGTCATAAGATACCAGCTCTATAAAATCAGCTCCTGCATTTGCAATCTTTTCTACTAGTTCACTACTTTCTTCTATTGTATGACCTACTGAAGCTATACATACAGTTCCATCTTTTTTCATTTGTGGTATTTCAAAATCTATCCATTGCTCTGGTTCAAAATCTGTCCATTTCTCATTATTTAAAAGAGCATTAGCTGTATTTCTCACCATATGAGGTGCTGGATTTATAGCTCTTTCTTTTCTTATTGTCTTAGTAACAACTGCTCCTGCTCCTGCATCACTTAGTATCTTACATCCAGCTGCACTATATGTCAACGGACCTGAACCTATTATAAAAGGTGATTTTAATTCTTTCCCTAAAAAATTATACATTATTTACTTCCCCTTTTCATATTTATTTACATTTATTAAAACTTCCAGAATTCACAGGCAACATCTTTCATTTCTTTAACAATAGCTTTTTTATCTAAGTTAACCAATTGTTTTTCTTTTAAAATATGTTTACCATCTATGTATACATTTGATATAAATTCTTTTTTACCTTGCACTACTATCTGGTCAAATATATTATCAAGTGTTACAGGAGTTTTAAATTCATCTTCCATAACTATTATATCTGCTTTATTACCAACTGTTATTTTTCCTGATTTTTGAAGTCCCAATGCATAAGCACCATGTTCTGTTGCCATCTTAAATACTAAACTTGCGGGCATTACAGATGCATCTTCTTCAACTGATTTATGCATTAAAAATGCACCTCTCATAACTTCAAAAAAATCATTTATATATCCATCTGTGCCTAATGCTACTTTTATGCCTTTTTTAATCATTCGTGGAACTGGAGAAAAACCGCCACCTACTTCACAATTACTAAGAGGCATGTGAACTACCTTTACACCTTTCTCCTTTAATATGTCTATCTCTTCATCATCTACTTTTACACATTGAGACGCTAATACAGTCTCATCTAATATATCTAAATCATTGTAGTAATCAACTGCTTTTTTATTAAAGTGTTTTTTAGAGTAGTTTGGTTCATATATACTCTCACATAAATGAAATTGCATTGGTGCCTCTAATTTTCTTGCATCTTCTTTAGCTTTTTTGATAAATTTATCTGAACATGTGAAACTAGTATGTGTACACATTATTCCATTTATTAATTTACTGTTTTCTCTACTCCATTTTATTAAATTAGAATTTTCATCTAAACATCTTAACCCATTTTCATAACTTATTCTTTCACAACTTTCTAGAGATAAAACTGCTTTCATTCCTATTTCTTCTAGTATCTTCCCTTGCTCAATTAAAGTTCCTTTTTCTGTATTTGGAGCTTCTAATGTGTCACAAAATGCTACTACACCAGATTCTATAAGTTCTATTGCAGATGCTTTAGTTGTGGCTTTTACTTCCTTTAGTCCTATTCTATTTTCTATAAACGGCCACCAATAGTCATTTAAAAATCCTTCGAAATCAGTAAAATGTACATTTGCTGGTATTCCTCTAGAAAGCACTCCATATTGATGCATATGCCCATTGATAAAGCCTGGCATTACTATGGCATCTGATTTATTTATTATCTCTGAAATATCTTTATATTTTAATTCAACTTCTTCATTTGGCAATATATCTTTTATAATGTCATTTTCTATTACAACAGCATAATTTGTATATATTTCATCAGCAGAAGATATTAAGTATTTACTTTTTATAGCAACCATTTATTTACCTCCCTGATTTAGTTTTTTCATAGCCATATAAACCTTTTCAGAAGTTATAGGAAGTTCTCTTATATTCACACCTACTGCATTAAAAATTGCATTTGCTATTGCTGGTGCTGGCGTATGAATAACTATCTCTCCTAAAGATTTTGCTCCATATGGTCCTGTTGGGTCATAATTATCTACAAAATCTACTAATATATTTCCTATATCCTTTTTTGTTGGAACTTTATACTGTAACAAATTAGAAGTCTGAAGTTTACCATCAGAACCATGTCTAGGATCTTCATACATTGCAAGCCCTATACCTTGAGTTACTCCTCCTTCAACTTGTATTCTTGCAAGTGCAGGATTCATAACTGTACCACAATCAGTTGAACAAGCATAGTTTATCACCTTAAACTCACCTGTTGTTTTATCTAGTTCAATCTCTGCAAAACCTGCTAAAAATGGTTTTGCACTCTCTTTTATCCCATAAGATTCAGATGAGTATAAGACATCTTGATTTCCACCACCAACAGATTCTCTTCCTAATTCACTTAATAAAACAAACTTTTCTACATCCTCACTATAACAAACTCTGTCTTCATATAGCATTAAATCATCGATTGGTAGGTCTAATTTCTTCTGTGCTACTTTTAATATCTTTTGTTTTAAACTTTCAGCTGACTTTATTGTAGCATTTCCAGTTACATAAGTAGTACAAGAAGCATATGCTCCAGTATCATATGGACACATATCTGTATCTCCTGTATAAACAGAAATTCTATCAATAGATGTATTTAGTGTCTTGGCAGCAATTTGTGCAAGTATTGTATCAGAACCAGTTCCTAAATCTGAAGACCCAGAAAATAACTTATAAGTTCCATCCTCATCCATTCTCATATTTACTATTGCCATATCTATGTTAGCTATACCAGAACCATGAGTTCCAACTGACATTCCAACAGCTCTTACTTTATTATTCCCAATATCTATAACAGGATATTTTTCATCCCATCCAATTAGCTTTTTGCCTCTAATTATACATTCATCAAGTGCACAACTTCTTATTGGAAAATTCATTATTCCGCCTTCAGTTTGCTTTTTTATAATGTTTTTTAATTTTATTTCTGTTGGGTCCATATTAAGTTTATGTGCTAATTCGTCTATTGCACAATCAAGTGCAAATGTACCTTGAGTTGCTCCGTACCCTCTCAATGCTCCCCCTGGAACTAAGTTAGTATATACAGTCCTTCCATCAAACTTTATTGCAGGTACATTATTATAGGTTGGAAGCACATTATGCCCTGACTCGGAACAAACTGAAGGTCCATTGTCACCATAAGCACCTGTATTGTTTAATGCTTTCATATCTATAGCTTTTATATTTCCTTCTTTATCTGCTCCAACTTTTATGTCAAAAAACATCTGATGTCTAGTATTAGTCATTGCAAAAGTTTCTTCTCTAGTATATATAAGTTTTGCTGGTCTTTTCGTCATCCAAGTTACAAATGACGCATATATCTCTGTTACAGCTATATTTTTTCCACCAAAACCTCCACCTATCCTTGGCTTTATTACTCTCACCTTTGAAAGAGGTATTCCCAATGCTCTTGAAACCTGTCTTCTCATATGATAAGCTGATTGATTTGCAGAAGTTACTACTAGTCTACCATTAGTATCTATATATGTGTAAGCTCTATGAGTTTCCATCATACAATGTGCTTGTGATTGAGTCATATAAGATTCTTCTACTATCACATCACACTCTTTAAACTCTTTTTCTACATCACCTTTACCCATTTTTTCTCTTGATACTATATTTTTTGTAGCATCTAATCCAAAATCAAACGGACAAAACAAATCATCTTCTTCATGTATTAAAATTTTATTACCTTCTGATTCTCTTGCATCTAATATTGGTGTCATTACTTCATATTCAACTTTTATAAGTTTCATTGCTTTAATAGCTGCTCTTTCATCTTCAGCCGCTATTATAGCAACTTCATCTCCTACATATCTCACTATATCTTCAAGTATTAATTGGTCATGAGGTGATGCTTCTGGATATGATTCTCCAACCATTGAATATCTATAATTTGGTACATCCTTGTAAGTAAATATATCTACTACACCTTTTACTTTTAATGCATTTTTTATATCAATATTTTTTATTTTTGCAAAAGCATGTGGGCTTCTAAGAAGTTTAATAGTCAAAACATCCCTATGAAAAATTAAATCTTCAGTATATATTGGTTTACCAGTAACAATGGCTTCACTATCTATTTTTCTTACTTCTTTATTTACCATTAAACTCACCCCCAATACTATTATACATTCTAACAACTAATGCTTTTGCCATATCTTTTCTATACTCTTTACTTCCTCTTATGTTACTTCCAAATGAAAGTTCTTCACTTGATACCTCTCCAGCTTTGTTTGCATCATTTTCTAAGCTTAGCACTTCACTTGCTTTGTATGCAATCTTTGCTCTTCTTGGTCTAGCTCCTATTGCAATTTTATAAGAATTTCCTTCTTTTAACATTGCCCCATTTAATACCGCAAAATCACCTGTACATTTTCTTATTGAATCAAATACACCTATAGCATCTTTTTTAGGTAATATAATTTCCATTAATATATCTTTTTCAAGCTCACTTTCTAAAAAATCAGCTAAATTCATAACCCCTTTTTTA
The DNA here is from genome assembly GCF_020658275.1 of Clostridioides sp. ES-S-0190-01. Classification (NCBI taxonomy): domain Bacteria; kingdom Bacillati; phylum Bacillota; class Clostridia; order Peptostreptococcales; family Peptostreptococcaceae; genus Clostridioides; species Clostridioides sp. ES-S-0190-01. The sequence goes on from NZ_JACVWA010000037.1 coordinate 164,261, forward strand.
TATAACTTAACCTTTGCATCTACTACTAGTAATGAAGGTATTAAATCTGAAAATCCATACTTAGCAAATACGCTAGCTCCCACTCTAGCTCCACTTCTAAATTGAACTCCTACTATATTAGAAACAGCGTTTGAAATTACTCCACTACAGTAATTTTTAATAACCTTATTTAATTCTAAAGTTCTTAAACTTGTATCTGCTCCAATTAATATACTATTCTCAGTTTCATTTATATAATCTAAACCTAGGTCTTTTAAATCTATTGCTGAACCAATATTTTTGCTACCTAGTTTTAAAAATCCGCAGCCTCCAAGTATTATGTTGTTTTTTCTTGATATTAGCAGTTCATAAGCTTCATCTAAACTTTTTGGAACTACATATTCCTTTATAGTTATCATATTCTCTCCCCATATCAATTTAATTTTCACTTAAAAAAATTTAAGTGTTCAAATATTTATGTATTGCTCTTAGTTGACCTTTATATCCTGTACATCTACAAAGATTTCCATTTACATAATCTATAACTTCTTCTTCTGTTGGATTTTGAAGTTCTCTTTTCATTGCTAAAACCATCATTATAAATCCAGGAGCACAAAATCCACATTGGTCAGCGCCTTCATCCGCAAGAAAATCCCCAAATTTCTTAGCTTCATCTACTACGCCTTCAAGTGTTGTAATGTGTTGTCCCTCTACTCTAGCAGTAAGATAATTACAAGACAGCACAGCTTTGTTATTTACCATTACTGTACATAGACCACATGAGCCAGTATCACAACCTTTTTTAACACTTACATATCCATTTTCCCTTAATGTATCTGCTAAAAAATCATCTGGTCTTACATTCAATTCTTTTTCTTTATTATTTATGGTACATTTGATAATCAAATAAATCACCTCAAAACTCATATTTTTAAGCCAAAGTCTATACTATATTTAATTTATTTAAGAATAATATTGTATTTATTAATAAAGACTATTCCACTTATGGCCTTCCATTCTATTCTTTATAGTCCCTCTTACACAAAGTCTCTCAGCTGTATCTTGAGCATCTTTTAATACTTTTTCTTCATCAGTTGTTAATATTTTTGAATCTTCCATTATTATATTTCCATCCACTATAACACTCTCTATATTTTTCATGCTAGAAGAATATACTAATGTAGACACTGGATTATGCATAGGTATTGCTTTTGGTGAAAGCATTGGATTAAATATTAGTAAATCTGCTTTTTTACCAATTTCTAGTGAACCTATCTCATCTTCCATTCCAATAGCTCTTGCTCCATCTATAGTCGCTAGTTCAAGAACTTTTTCTGCTGACATTGCTAATGGGTCACATTTATTAACTTTATGTTGAAGTGCTGTTAATTTCATAAGTTCAAGCATATCTTGAGAGTTATTGCTAGCAGCTCCATCTACGCCTAAACTAACTGTTATTCCTTTTTTAAGCATTTCTGGTACTGGTGCAACTCCTGAAGATAAATACATATTACTTGCTGTGTTATGAGACACCTTCATGTCATATTTTTTAGTAAGTTCCATATCCTCTTCAGTTAAATATACACAATGTACCATAAGTACATTTGGTCCAAGTATTCCCAATTTCTTTAAAACATCTATGTCATATTGCCCATGCAATTCTTTTGCTGCTTCTCTATCAAAAGGAGTTTCTGATATATGTACTGTAAATAAAGCATCATCATATTCTTTTACTACTCTCCAAAGCATCTCAAGCATTTCTTGAGAATTTGACCATATTGCTGCTGGAGCTACTCCTATTTTGATTCTTCCATTCTCTGTATTGTGGTGTTTTTCAAACAATCTTCTTACATCTTTTTCAACCGTTTCTACGTCTTGCATTATTCCAGGATGAACTCCAAATTGAGCACCTGTGTTCATACATCCTCTTCCAAGTATTCCTCTTATTCCTAATTCTTTATAAGCATCTATTATTCCATCACAAAGACCTTGTTTACTGTGAGGGTACATATAGTCAACCATTGTTGTTATACCACTTCTAAGACCTTCCACACAGCCAAGCATTGCAGCATCATAAGTGTCCTTTGGCTCTAAGTAATTGGCTGCTGGAAATGTCATAGTTTCTAGCCAATCTTTAAGTACCATATCATCTCCTAATCCTTTTAATAAAGTTTGGAATAAATGATTATGTGTATTTATAAAACCTGGGAATAGGACTTTGCCCTTAGCATTTATTACCTTTTTAACATCAGTGTACTTACTTTCTATTTCTTTAGAATTCCCAATATCTGCAATCTTGTTATCTTTTACTACTAATGCCCCATCAAAAATAACTTCTCTCTCTTTGTTTACAGTTACTATTATGGCATTCTTAATAAGTATATCCATCATTCTTATTTCCCCCTGCATTATTTAGTAATTTTTCTTTTAATATATTGACCTGCTGGTTGCTCCATGATATTACAACTTTGTACTACATGCTTTCCTCTTAAAAAAACATCTTCAACTTTACATCTGACTTTAACTCCTTCATATGGAGTATAATCTACATTTTGTTTTTGATTCTTATAACTGATTATTTCTTCTTTATCTGTATTTAAAATCACTATATCTGCATCACTTCCTACAGCTATTTCACCTTTTTTAGGATACATCCCAAATATTTTAGCAGCATTTGTGGAAGTAACTTCTACAAATTTATTTACACTTATTCTATTTTCCAAAACCCCATATGTATATAAAAGAGATAATCTATGTTCAACACCTGGTGCTCCATTTGGTATTTTACTAAAATTATCAATTCCTAAATCTTTTTGACCTTTAAAATTAAATGAACAATGGTCTGTACCTACGGTCTGAATATCGCCCTCAGACAAACCTTTCCAAAGAAAATCTATATCTTCTTTTTTTCTAAGTGGAGGAGACATTACATATTTAGCTGCCTCAAATTCATCCTTATTATATAAACTATCTTCTAATAATAGATATTGCGGACATGTTTCTACTATCATATCTACATTTTTTTGTCTAGCTATCTTTATACTTTCTAGTGACTCTTTACAACTTAGGTGAACTACATATGATTTTGAGTTTGACAATTCAGTTATATCAGCAAGTCTTGAAACAGCCTCTTTCTCAACTATGTTTGGTCTTGTAAGTGGATGATATTTAGGTTCTAAATCTCCATTTTGTAAACGTTCTTCTATTAATGCATCCAATAAATCTCCATTCTCACAATGAAATTCAACTATACAACCTAGGCTTTTAGCTTCCTTTAGTACTTTGTATATTGTTCCATCATCTACTTTCATACCTTCATATGCCATATACATTTTAAAGGATACTATTCCATCTGAAATAAGCTTTTCCATGTGCGTAAATGTATCTTTATCTAAGCATGTGATTGTCATGTGAAATCCATAATCACAATAACAATTTCCACTTGCTTTTTTATGATATGTTTCTACACCTTGTATTAGATTTTCTCCTTCACTTGATTCTGCAAAGTCTAGTATAGTGGTAGTTCCTCCAGCTATAGCCGCTCTTGTTCCTGTTTTAAAATTATCAGCAGTAGTTATAGAGCCTGCATTCATATCAAAGTGAGTATGTGTATCTATACCTCCAGGAATTATAAGTCTCCCTGTAGCATCAATTACTTTATCATTATTTATTTCTAAATCATTTCCTATTTCAGTTATCTTTTCATCTTCTATTCTTAAATCACTTATATAAGTTTTATCAGAGGTAATTATAGTTCCACCTCTTAGTATTGTTCCCATATATACCTCCTAACTTTTAAGCTCTAGTAGATTCTTTTAGAATTTTAATTTTATATTGTTTACATAAATTTATGTTTGCCAAAGGTGCTAAATTTAGCACCTCTAGACTATATTTAAATAATTTATTGTGAACTAAATATTATTTTCCATATACAGATTTTAATATTCCATAGTAACCTTCTGTTCCTATAAATAATTGTTCTTGTTCTATGTACTCATCTATTGTATGAGCAAGATTTTCTTTAGAAGGACCAAATCCTATTGTTTTTATTCCAGCTTCACCTGCATAGTGACTTCCATTTGTACAGAATGAATATTGAGTTATTTCTGAATCTATTCCAGCTTCTTTTAATCCTTTGTATGCTGCTTGAACAAATTCATCATCTTCATCATATAACCAACCTGGGAAGAATCTTTCACTTTCTATAGTATTTCCTGTATAACAGTCAGCTTTTTCAGATGCATAAGAAACTTTTGCATTTAATTCTGAGTCTTCTTTCATCATTTCATCTAATAATGCTTGTATTGGAGCTAATACTCCTTCTCTTGTTTCTCCAACTAATAATCTTCTATCAAAAGTAGCTTTACAATAATCTGGCACCACTGATGCACCTGGATATGGAGAAGATTTTATATCTGTTAAAACTAATATTCCATCACCTAAAACTGGATGAGTTGGAGGTACTAATTGTTGTATTCTTTGAATTACATTAGCCATTTTATAAACTGCATTTACACCTTTTTCTGGGTTAGCAGAGTGAGCTGGTTTACCAAAAGTTTCTACAACTATTTCTCCTCTACCTCTTTGACCAATCTTTAAGTTTAGTTCTGAAGATTCTCCGATTACAACATAATCAGGTTTA
>NZ_JACVWA010000038.1:0-122347 GCF_020658275.1 Clostridioides sp. ES-S-0190-01
ACTAGTAGGAAATTTACTAGACTATAGTCAAAAAGAACTATTTAAAACTATGAGATTTAAATCAGTAACACAAATTGGTGGAAATGGAAATGAAAATTCATTTAAACAAATTAAAGAAATAGCTTAACATTTTGATTATAAAATATACAGTGTTATAAACAAATGGTATCGCCATTAGACATTGAAACAATTATTCTTTATGATGATTCATTAAGAATAATTAGCCTAAATTTTAAAGGAGTTGAACTTAAAATTTGATTAGAAAAAATCAATTTTAAGACAACTCCTTCTTTTTTGTTCATTATCTATTTTAATTCTTACTTTATTTTAAATTACCATTTTTAATCAGTTCCCAATCTCTTAGCTATAACTTGTTGTGCTATATTAACAGCGTGGTCAGATATTCTTTCTAGATTACTTATTACATCTAAATAAATAACTCCATTTTCTATACTACATAAATTGTTATTCAATCTATACATATGATTAGCTCTACAAGATTTCTCCATTATATCAACTTGCTCTTCAATTTTTATAACCTTACAAGCTAAATCCACATCATCAGTTCTCATTGACTCTAAAGCATAAGTATAAGCTGAAACAACTTTATTGTACATAATATCAAGTTCAGCTTGTCCTTCTTCAGAGAAAGAAATATTTGAATCTATTGCAACTTGAGATAATTCAGCTATATTTTTAGCATGGTCACCAATTCTTTCTATATCATTAACTGTATTAAATAAGGTGTCTACAACTTCTCTAGAATTATCATCTAAAGGCGCCTTTGAAAGTTTAAGCAAGTAATTTAAGATAGCTTTTTGTAAATCATTTATTAGTTTTTCACGTCTGTATGTCTTATCTATTTTTTCAGTTGAATGTTCTACTAACGCTTCCATAGATGCATTTAAGCTTTCCTTAGCTTTTTCTCCCATACGAAGTGCTTCTTTTATCGTATTGGCAAGAGCTATGGAAGGAGTTTCTATCATTCTATCATCTATATATTTAATAGTCTTAGCTTCATCTTCATCTGCATCACCAGCTTTATCAGGAACAAGCTTAATGGCTAGTTTTATGATAACCTTTGTAAATGGTAGAAGTATTAAGACGGATATAATATTAAACAATGTGTGTGTATTAGCTATTTGTCTTGCAACATTACTTGGGTCCCAACTTGTAACTAAATTTACAATTGGTTTATTCAACAACAATAAGAATATTACTGTTCCCAAAACATTGAAGATTAAATGCATCATAGCTGCTCTTCGTGCATTTTTATTAGCACCAATACTTGATAGCAATGAAGTTACACATGTACCAATGTTTTGACCATAAAGAATTGGTAATGCTGCTGCTAGTGGTATTAAACCTTCTGCTGCTAATGCAACCAACATACCCATAGATGCACTTGAACTCTGTATTATTGCTGTAATACCAAATCCTAATAATAGTCCAAGTAGCGGATAATTACCAAATGTAACAAGTAAATCCGTGAACCCTTGATAGTCCTTTAATGGTTCAACTGCCATTTTCATAAAATCCATACCTGTAAATAATATCCCAAAACCTATAAGTATCTCGGCTATATTTTTTATTCTAGGTTTATTTCCAAATAAATAAAGTATAATACCTATACCTAATGCTACTGGAGCCATTCCAGCTAAATCAAAAGATACTAATTGGGCTGTAACAGTAGTACCTATATTAGCACCCATTATAACCCCTATTGCTTGTTTTAAAGTCATTATGCCTGCATTTACGAAACCAACAACCATTACAGTAGTAGCACTTGAACTTTGTATTACTGCTGTAACTCCTGTACCTACTAAAACTCCCATAAATAGATTACTAGTAAGTAATTTTATTATCTTTTTTAATTTTGTCCCAGCAGATTTTTGCAGACCTTCTCCCATAAGGTTCATACCATATAAGAACAGCCCTAATCCACCCATTAGACTTATTATAATGTTCAAATTATTTCCTCCTTGTAAAGAGATTACTATATTTAAAAATTTTATAACCTATTGTATTTTATCAAATTATAGGAGTAGTAATGTTAAATTCATGTTAAATATTAAAAATTCATTAAGTTTCTGTTAAATTTTTGTGTTATTAGCATATTTTTGTATTATTTTTTCTGAACATTTTATACCATCTACTGCTGCTGTGACTATTCCACCTGCATATCCAGCACCTTCACCACAAGGATATAAATTTTTAATACTTATTGACTCCAAACTGTTTTCATCTCTTACTATTCTTATTGGTGATGATGACCTAGTTTCTACACCTGTTAAAACTGCATCATGCATTGCAAATCCATTTAATTTTTTATCAAGAGATATAAATGCTTCTCTCATAGTTTCTACCACAAAACTAGGCAAACATTCATTCAAATTTGTAAGCTTGTATCCAGGTTTGTATGATGGTTCAACACTTCCTAAATTTTCAGAAGTCTTATTATTAATAAAATCTCCAACAAGTTGAACTGGCGCATTGTAATTTTTACCACCTAATTCAAAAGCTAATTTCTCATATTTTTGCTGAAAATGAACCCCTGCTAGTGGATTATCACTATCAAAATCTTCTGGAAGTACATTTACTAGAAATGCACTATTAGCATTTGTTTTATCTCTTGCATGTTCACTCATTCCATTTGTAACTATTTCAAAATCATTTGATGCAGATGCTATGACACTGCCTCCTGGACACATACAAAAAGTATATGCTGTTCTTCCATTTGAGACATGTTCTATAAGTCTATAATCAGCAGCTCCTAGTCGAGGGTGATTATAAAATTCCTTATACTGTGCTTTATTTATCAAGTCTTGAGGATGTTCAATTCTAGCTCCTATTGCAAATGGTTTCTGAATTATTTTTACACCTCTTGAATGCAACATCTCATAAGTATCTCTTGCACTATGCCCAACAGCTAATATGACTGCATCTGTATCTATTTTTTCACTATCATTTACAATTACAGATTGTATAGAATTATTTAATACAACTATATCTGTAACTTTTGAATCAAATTTAACTTGTCCACCTAGATTTATTATTTCATTTCTTATATTTTTAACTACACTTTTTAATATATCTGTACCAACATGTGGCTTATGTGAATATAATATTTCATCTGGTGCTCCAAACTGAACTAATTCTTCTAGCACTTTTCTACATCGTATATCTTTTATTCTAGTTGTGAGTTTCCCATCTGAAAAAGTTCCTGCTCCACCTTCTCCAAATTGAACATTTGAATTATTTTTAAACTTTCTAGTCGTCCAAAAATTACTTATATCCTTGGTTCTACTATCAACATCAAGACCTCTTTCAAGTATAATTGGTTCATAACCCATTTGAGCCAAAATAAGCCCTGCAAATAGACCAGCTGGTCCACTTCCAATTACTAAAGGTCTATTATTCAATTTTTTATGACCCATAGCTACATTCACATATTTTATATCTTTTATTTTTGTTACATCTTTTATTTTTGAGTTTAGTATTTTACTTTCATCTCTAACTTCTACATCTACAGAATAAACAAATTCCATCTTCCCTTTTTTTCTAGCATCTATAGATTCTTTATATATACTATATTTTATTAAGTTTTTTTCTTTTATTCTTAATTTCTTAAGTACAATATCTTTTAATAAAGATATATCTTTATCGATTCCAAGTTTTATATTAGATACCCTTAACATATTGTTTTCCTCTCTTAGATTATAATATAAAAAAGCTAGGGTTACTCCTAGCTTTCTACAAATATAACTTCTATATTCTCTTTTACTAGATTTTCTACCCAAATTTCGTCTAGCACAAATTTCTTTATTTTGTCTACAATAAGTTCTTTATCCAAATCTTTTTTTAGATTTTTTACTAAAACCATTGCTTCAACTGATTTATTCAATCTTTCAACGTATAAAGAATTAACTTTAATTAATATAACCCTTAATTCACATATATATAAATCTTCACTACCTAAAGTGATTTCATCATCGTATTTATATACACTAAATTCATATATGTTTTCATATGGTGTTATATTTTCTATACCAATAAACTCCATTAACTTATCCTCTTTTAGTTATAAGGCCTCTTATAACTTTCATGTTATTAAATACCTTTTCTAAGAAGTTTTCTGCTTCTTCATTATCCAAAAGATTTATTTCAAGATTTTCATTTTCTACAATATTTTTAGATTTGCAGTACTCCTTAGCAACTTCTACTAGTTCATTTTTTCTATCCATAGATAAATCGAACTCTTTATAGTCTATTATTATATATTGTTTAGTATCAGGTGATACACCGTTATTATATCCTATTTCTATATGATAAATAACTGCATATATTTCTTCTCCATCGTATACAGGTACTGCTGGGTTAGATTTTATAAAGTTTGTTGATACAGCAATTGCATTTCCTAAACTAAGACTCATTATTAATACCTCTTTCTACACATTATACATATATTATACTATAGATTCTTTATCTATGACTTAAAGCTTTTTATAATTAATTAAGATATTTTTAAATCTTTGTATCTTTTTCCTAATGTACTAGAGCTTATATCATATTTTTTTGATATTTGCACTTGAGTTATAGGTTGTCCTGCTTCTTTCTTAACATAGTACTCAACAGCAGCTGCCCAACCACTTTCAGCTCCTTTTATATTTTCATGACTTTTCTTATATTCATTCCAGAACTCTATACATGCATCTATATTTTCTTTTTCCACATTTTCTTTAAGAGTATCTAAAACTTTACATTCTACTTCAGCTAATTCACCTTCTAAATTAACTTTTTTACTATCATTTTTATCTCTTTCTCTTTTTAAATATTCGGCTATACTTGGGTCTAAAAGCTGTTGTATATATTTATATAATACATGTGTATGATAAATTAAGAACGTCTTCATATCTTTATATAGGTCTTTATATTGATTAAATAAATTCATAACATCATTTAAAATTATATCTTTAACTTCATTTGATATACTTATAGTTACATCTATTAATATATTAGTTCCTTCAACATCAATTATTCTAGCTATCATACAGCTTCCGATTTTAAAGCTTCTTAGAAGTTTTACATCTTCTGTGTAAAGTTCTTTCCCACTTAAACAATCTCTTAAAACTATTTTTCCTGTAGAAATTTCTTTTACTTCGTAAATGCTTACATAGGATTCAAACAAACTTTTTAATATTGAAATTTCTGATTGACTTAGGTTTGCACCATTCTCTTCAAGAAATCCAACCGTCATGACCTTTTTATTTTCCATTATGTGGTCTTGTATTAAATACGTATTAAAAAATCTTTCGAACTTTTCATTTACAGTATCATTTTGCATTATATAAAACATTTCTTTAGCTTTTTCACATTCATCTTTGAATCTATCCTGTCTTGAATAATCATATAATTTTGAATATAAATCTGTATATTGCTTTTGTGAAAGTTCAGTTTTTCTGCTTGCTCTTTCTGAAACAATATCTTTATTTAAACAACATTTCTTGTATTTTTTGCCACTTCCACAAGGGCATAGCTCATTTCTCCCTAACAATATGACTTCCACTCCCTTATTATTAAATTAAAGTACAATTTGTTATTATACCATTTTTTTATCAATCAATCTATAGTATAAGCAAATATTATCTCAAATTTACTTATATTTTGGTATAATATATTCACTTTAATTAGGATTTCGATAAAATCATTAACAATCCCTCTTACAGAAATGGATTATCGTAAAACTAATTCTTCTATAAAGTTTTATGAACTGATAATAGTTTTTTACTTTATCTATTCTTTTTTGTTATGTGACTCTAATTGTCATTTTACATTCTACAAGATTGTTTTTTTCTTGTTTATATTCGTTTGAAATGTTTTTGGCCTCAAGATTACTTGTTTTTAATTTATTAATTTCTATTTTTTCAATTTTATTATGTAACCTTAAGTTCTTCATTACACCTTCAAGTTTCAACACATTTTCAAGTTCTCCATTAACTTTTACTTCTAAATTAGTTTGTTTTTTACTGTAGTTGTCTAAGCTACTTTCTTGATTGATGTATTCCACATTTACAATATCTCTCAATTCATTTTCTACTAATAATACTATATCTTTATTTGTTTTTTTATCTAAAAATGAGTTATTAAAATTATTTTTTAATTTTGTATTACTATCTAATTCAACATTTTTTACATATCTATCATCTTTGTACCCATTACCTTTAATTTTGTAATTATCTTGTCGTTTTATTTCATTCACTATATTTTGTTTTTCTTTCTTCAAATTAGTTAGGTTCTCTTCTAGAGGTCTGGACATTACATTAACTACTAATACAATAATTAATATTAGCAATATTTTCATCAGATTTTTTTCTCTCTTATTTAATTTCAAAATTAATCACCTGTCTAACTTTTTATTCTAAATTTATAACATTCTCCATCTCTTATAATGCTGTCTATATAGTAATATTTTATGTAATTTATTTTTTTTAAATTATCTAAAATATCTAGATTATCACATACTCCTTCCATCTCCATTTTGTTTTTATCTATAGATATTTTAGTAATGTTATCTGTTCCAACTGTTTCATATATTTTTTTAATTTCATCAAGCTTTATTCTAGAAAACTTTTCTTTTGTTTTTTCCAGATTTGGTACAGTATATTTAGACTCATTTATGGGTTTATTGTGACTTATATAATTTTCTAATTCATTTATAGATTTCATATACATAAACATTTTTAATGAAACACATATTAAAATTGATATTATCGTTATTTTATAGATTTTATTATATTGCTTAGTTTCTTTAAATCCATTTAAAAAATTTATTGTTTTATAAGCTTTCATTTAAATAATCATTCCTATACTGCTTATATAAATTATACTAGTATCTCTTAAGCCCTTATCAAAATTATTTTCCACCCTTACTTTCTTTTTTAATCTCAATGGATTTACTTCAGCAATTTTTTCTGTATCTTTAAAATACTCTTCTATAAAACAATTTTCTATACCATAATAATAAACATATTTAAATCTACTTATTATTTTTTTTACTGAGTCATAGGATTTTATTTCTTTTGACAACAGATATGTTTCTTCTATTTTCTTATTTTTTGTTATGTTTATAATAAATTGATTTTTTTTGCATTCTATAAACACTCCATCTTCTATAAAATTATCTATTAAATTTAAACTTATAAGTTTTTGTAGTATATCAAAATTTATGTTTATCGCTTTTGGGTTCATATTTAGACTTTCTGAAATGATTTTAATTACTTTGATAATATTTTTAGGAAAAAGAATTACTTGTATATTTAACTTATCCTTACTAGAGTTTATAATTTTATATTTTATTGAATAGTTATTTATATTTATTGGAATATATTGTGTTATCTCAAATTCTATCATGTTTAATATGTCTCTTTTTTTCTTAGTATTCAATATCTCAATATTTCTAATAACTATGTCTTGAGTTTGAATATTAAAGTACAAATTTTTGTATGATTTTTTTATATTATTTATTTCATCTTTTACTAATTTTACTACATTTTCTACATATCCAGTTTTTTCAATCTCATCAATATCACTTTTAATATTAAAGCTAACTTCTTTTATAATAGATTTATCTATAAATATTTTTTTATAGTTTTTTCTTAAAAGTACAACCCTTATATAATCGTCATTTATTTCTAAAGTTAAAAATTTTTTAATTATAACCATCTCCTCCTTAGGTGATAATAGCTTTTAAATTTTACACAGTATATTTGATTTTTACAAAGCCTATACAGTATTTATATAGCCATATTTTAATTATATAAATACTTAATCTTTTATTTATGCATATATTAACTTTAAATAATCAATACCTATTTAAATCATTTAATTATGTTTTGAATTAAACTTAATATATCTACAATTCATTATAATTTAATACTAAAAATATCTTTATAATTTGACACTAAAAACGTATAAAAACAAATATTATCTCGGATAAAATTGTTTTGAGTTTACATTTACACTTATATCTGTACCATTATCACTTATAACAAGTTCAAACTTACCTGATGTACTTTGAGGAACTGGAACTGTACTTAGATAACCTTTTTCTTTAAGTGATTCTACACTTAGAGATTCAACTATATTTTCATCATCATTAATAGCCATACTCGCTGCGGTTACTATATTAGCTGCGTTTGTATAATCAGCATTTATCTTAGCACTTTCTTGGACCTTACCATATTTAACTAATGCTATACTAGATATGACGCCTAAAATTGTTACTACTACAATCATCTCAACAAGTGTAAATCCTTTTCGTTTTTTATTTATCAATTAAATTTTCGCTCCTTTTTAAAAGTTTTATTTAGTAAAATTTATTTTTATATTAGAAACTAGTAATTGCATCAAACATTGGAATAACCATTGATAAAACAAAAACTCCAACAATCAATCCCATGAATACAATTATTACAGGCTCTACAAATTTCATTATCTGCTCTATTTTATTATTTAATTCATTTTCATAAAATCTGTTTATTACATCTAGACTCTTATCGAGTTTTCCACTTTCTTCACCTGTATTTGCCATTGAAACAAATAACTTAGGAAATATATTTGCTAGATTCAAAGACTTACCTATACTATTTCCTTTTTTTATATAATTATTAGAAATCTTTAGTCTTTCATAAATGAATTCATTATCTATGACACTTGCTGACATCTCTATTGCATCCACTATTTGTATCCCACTACTAAGTAAAATAGATAATGCCCTTGAAAATCTAGTTGTAGCTATTAATTGATTAACTCCTTTTAAAAAAGGTATTTTGAACTTAAATAAATTAATTAATTTCTTTAGTTTATTATTTATTATAAAAAAATAAATAGTTACTATTGAAATCAATATAAGACTAAATATTAAATAACCTAGATGATTTGTAACTATTATAGAAATTCCTATTAAAACCTTAGTTATGAAAGGTGGTTCAATTCCATTACTGGCAAAAACCACCTGAAAATTTGGTATCACAAATATAAAGATAAATACTATTGATATTACAGATAATATGATAAGTATTATTGGATAGATTAAAATAGTTATTATTTTTGTTTTTAATTTATATTCTTTATCGTAATAATTAGATAAATCGCTCATTATTATATCTAAGTTTCCGCTGGTTTCACCCGCTTTTATCATACTTATAAAAAATTTAGAAAATGTTCCTGTGATTTGAAATGATTCTGCTATGGAATTCCCCTTTTGAATATGATTTGATACTGTATTAAACAAACTTTTTACTTTTTTACTAGATTGTCCTTCAATAACTTGAAATATCTTTGTAATTTCACATCCAGATTCTAGTAAAATACCTATTTCTTTGCAAATTATTCTAAGCTCTTTATCACGAATCTTGTTTAAGAGTAAATGAATCTTGTCTAAATTATAAAATATATTTTTAGATAATTTCATGTATTATAATTCCTTCCAAATTATATTAATTACAATTAAATAATCTCGATATTTTCTAATTTAATATGTTAATTTTATTTTATCTAGATATGATTTACAATCGAGAATTTTTATTAAAATCGATTGTATGAAGTTTGATTACACTGTTTAATTAAATTATTTCGTTTACTACTAAACATTCTTCTAATGTTGTTATTTTTTCATTTATTAGCCTTTGGCAGCTATCTTCAAATGTTATCATTCCATTTTTTTGTGCTACTTCTTTAACAATACTAGAATCCTTCATATCCCTTATACATGTTTTTATATCATCATTGATTTCTAGAATTTCATAAATTGCTGTTCTACCAAAATAACCTTTGTCATTGCATTTTTCACAGCCTACAGCTACTTTAGTATTTACATCTCCACTAAAATCATCTTTTATCATAATCTCATGACTACAATGATTACAAACCTTTCTAACTAGTTTTTGAGATATTACACCTATAAGAGATGCATTTAAAAGATATGGTGGGATTTGCATTTCCAATAGTCTAGCTATAGAAGATACTGCATCATTAGTATGCAAAGTGCTTATAACTAAATGGCCTGTTATAGCGGCTCTTACTGCTATCTTAGCTGTTTCTGCATCTCTGATTTCTCCAACCATTATTATATCTGGGTCTTGTCTTAATATAGCTTTAAGACCTACGTCAAAACTCAACCCTACTTTTGAATTTACTTGTATTTGACTTATTCCATCCATCTTGTATTCTACTGGATTTTCTATAGTCATTATATTTTTGTTTATCCCTCTTAAATCATTTAATAAGGAATATACTGTAGTAGTCTTTCCACTCCCTGTAGGCCCTGTTACTAATAATATTCCGGCTCTTTTACTTATTATACGATTTATAGAATTTATCGCTTCTTCTGAAAATCCAAGTTCTGATTTATCTTTTAAAAAAGTATCTCTATTAAGGATTCTCAAAACAATTTTTTCACCATATACAGTTGGGATTGATGAAACTCTAATGTCAATTAAGCTATCATCTAGCTTTATGTCTACTCTTCCATCTTGAGGAAGTCTTTTTTCTGTTATGTCCATTGAAGCTTTTAATTTAACAACTGTAGCTAATGCTGGATAAACATCTATTAAAAATTTTGATATTTCTTTTAACTCTCCATCAACTCTCATTCTAACTATCAAATGCTCTTTAAATGGTTCTATATGTATATCACTTGCGTTCTCTTTTATAGCTTTCTCTATAAGATTTTCAAATAATTTTTTTGCATAATTTTCATCAAGTTCAAAGCTATTGTAATATTTTTCTATCTTCTCACTTATAAGTTCTCTTCTTTCTTTTTTTAATATAATTTCTTTCCCTGTTGCTAGTCTCAAGTCTTGTAGTGCATATATGTCTTCATCTTCTATTTCTACTACTAGATTATCATCTTGAAATTCCACTGGAAATACATTATATTTTTTTGCAAGTTTTTCTGGTATTAACATTGGTAAACTGCTTTCCTCTAATATAATCTTACTCACCCTTTATATACTTTAATTTATTAGGTATTTTTAGTTTTTTCATAGAGATATTTTCTTCAGCTTTTATACTAACTTTCATTGGATAAGTACTTTGTATACTATCTAAATATTTACTACCTTTATCTACGTAACTAGATAGTTTATCTTTATCACCAATACATTTTATTTCATAGGGTTGTGCCACTGGAACTCCATTTATATTTATATGGCTACCTGCAAGTACAACTTCTGAGTACTGATTAATTCTTTGACCATTTATTTCTATGTATTTTCCTCCATTTGCTTTTAATTCATTTATGACTTTCACAAGGATTTTATTGTAGTCTATGCTATTGGCAATGTTTCCTGTTTTTTCATCTATGGCATCTATACTTAATACTATTCCGCTACCATTTACATCTGAATATGAAAGACTCTCCCTAAGACTTTCTATTTTAGAGATTTCATCAGAATTCTTTTGATTTTTCTTCATTGAATTAATTTCTTTATCTAATTTATCTTTCTCTTTTGCCAGTTCTTTTATAGATTTTCTTGTTATTCTTATTTCTTTTCTTATTGACTTATCCTTACTTGTATAAACTGTTTCTTCATTGCTATAATCTCTAAATATGGTTCCAACAAGCATACCTAAAATAGTACTTGCTAGTATTATAAACACATATTGTTTTTTCATACTGTATTACTCCTTACAAATTTATTTTTATATGATAATTTTCTTTAATTAAATATTAAACATTTACATATGCTTATTATATCAGAGTTATATGTTAAAATTCATCTTTAGTATATAATATCATACATTATACTTATGCCCCTACCCTACTAACATCGAATATATGGGTACATTGGATTTTGCTGTAGAAGAAAAAAATAACTTAAGTCGCCTTAAAAATAGTTTTTTCTATTTCCAATTTTTAAATATAATAAAATTAATGCTTTAGAAAATGTAATTGTAAATATAAATCTATTAAAATCTAAAATAGAAAAAGGAAATGAGTTTTTACTAGTTCATTTCCTTTTTATTTATAAATTAAAATATTTCTCCAATATAATTTAATTATAATAAATCTATATGTATACAAAGTATTAATATTTTACATCTCATTTAATTTTCTTTTTAAGTCTTCAACATATTGCATTTGTATTTTTTTTAAGTTCATAAAGAGATAAGATAAAATTTTTATAATAGGATTTTTAACATATATATTTTCTATAAACACTATTTTAGTTTTTTCATTCTCTTCAAAAAATTCACCTTGCCAATTACCATAGAAAAATTTATTTTCCATGTTAAATTTATAAAGCTTATTTTTAGTTTTTTCTGTAACAGTAAATTTTGTACTGTTTCCATCCTTATTGTACTCAATAAAAGTACTTCCATCATCGAATACTTCAATTTTACTTATATCACTTCTCCATTTATAATCACGATTGTCTGTAACTATATTCCAAACTGTTTCCACATCTGCATTAAAATAAGCTGTTATCTCAGATACTCTACATTTTTTCATAAACTCCTCCTATTTTTTATTGGAACCCAAATTTCACTAACATAATCATCTTTATTACTATCTCCTTCAAGGTAAAGTTCAAAATTGAAATCAGCAACTGGTTCATAGCTAGAGCATTGGAAAAACTCACTATATATTTTTACCCATAAGTTTTGAATAGAATTTGGCATGGCACCTGTACACTTAAAAATAGCCCACTTATGAGAAGGTATTTTAAATAAGGTAAATTTATCATTTTTAGGTTTTTCATCTGTCTCAACAGCTGCATAATAATTAAATAATTGTTTGTTTTGTGAAACTGCCATTTCATCTATTCCTAAAATCCCACCTTTTGTAATAGTGTTTTCTTTTACATAAGAAATTAGTTCTCTATACAAACTACTCTTAAACAAGTCTTGCCAAAACCTTGGTATTTGTTTTCTAAATACATCTTCATCTTTCGAAAATTGTTTTTTTAAAGCAATTACTGAAAATTCTCCCTCATCGACAATTTTGTAATCTAAAATATTTCCTCCATCTAAAGATATTTTTAATGTTAT
This sequence comes from Clostridioides sp. ES-S-0190-01, assembly GCF_020658275.1. Lineage (NCBI taxonomy): Bacteria > Bacillati > Bacillota > Clostridia > Peptostreptococcales > Peptostreptococcaceae > Clostridioides > Clostridioides sp. ES-S-0190-01. The sequence goes on from NZ_JACVWA010000038.1 coordinate 13,054, forward strand.
CTTGCTAAATGATTTTAGGCTTGAATTTCCTTTTCTAGCAATAGATGGCGTTATTCCATGAAATCTAACAAAGGCTTTAGTAAAGCTTTCTGCTGTTTCGTAACCATATTTAAAAGCTATGTCTATGATTTTACTATTTGAAGTAGTTAATTCAAGCCCAGCTAGTGTTAATCGTCTATTCCTAATATATTCACCAACAGATATACCTACTAATACACTAAACATTCGTTGATAATAAAACACTGACATATTTGTATACCTTGCTAAATATTCATAATCTAACTTTTCTAAAATATTTTCTTCAATATAATCAATAGATTGTTGTAATCCATCTAGCCATTTCATATGTACCCCCATATTTTATAATAAATTTTCTAAATTTTCTTGTCTTTTTGTGCAAAGATTTATCTGTTTAAATTATAGCAAAAAACAGCAGACTGCCATAGCTTCAAAGCCATAGCAGTTTGCTGTTGATTATATATACTAGTTAATATTAATTTTAAACAGACATACTTTATATATTTTCCTCATATTTTGAGATTCTCTTAACTAATTCATCTCTCAATTTTCCTACTTCATCAAATCTCATATTCGGACTATAGTAACTTTCTATAATATCATGTTTTGATTTAGCTCTCTTAAGATTTAAAATTGACCAACAAATTAAGTCATCTAAAACTTTCTCATCAAATTTAATATCTTCTTCGTATTTAAGTAATTTTTCTCTATTTAAAAATTGATTCAAATCAATTGTATCTTCATCTTTAAAAGTACTGCTTATAGTTATTCCTATATCTAAATCAGTTAATAATATAGTTTCAATTTTTTCAGGAATAAGCGGATAGTGATAAACTTCTACATTCAAACCTTTCTCAATTGCTTTTTTGTACACTTTACTCAAAAGTGTAGTTTTCCCAGAGCCTATTTCCCCTGATAAATAATAAACCTTCCCTACATCCTTTAAAATATGTTCTGTATAATCTAAGCATCCTACAGGAGTTATCCCTGAGCCAAATAAATGCTTTTCTTTCTTTAACTTTCCTGTACTATCTACTCCATCAAATAATCTTTTTATGAATTCTTCTGTAACTAAATTTACTTTTCCATAGTCCATACAGTCAGAATATTTTTCCTCGATATCTCTAAAAATTGGCTCTGCTGATTTTAAAAATTTAAATGCTCTTTTAAAAGCATTACTAATATCTTTATCATAGTTTGAAATTTCTTGTCTATTTTTTTCTAACTCCTCTGTATTCCAGTAATCTCCTAAATTAATTATTTCGTCCAAAGCACCTGGGAGTTTAGGGTCTACAGTATGTGGAGCAGTTGCATCCATAAGTACCACGCCTAGTTTCTTTATAACTACACCATCCAACGAACTTGGGTCAGAAGGGCAATGATATAATTCAATATCATATCCTCTATGCAAAAACTCTTTATAAATTTTTTTCATTAGTGAGGATTTTCCTACTCCAGGTCCACCCTTTAAACAAAAAACTCTTTTTACATTTTCCGGAATTATATAGTCAAAAAAAGAATATGAGCCTTGTGATGTGTTTCCACCTGGAAATGCCTTTTTTATCTTTCCTTCCATATTAGCGCCTCCTCATAATTTACCATACCTCTTAATTAAGATATTAATATTATACGAGTTTTGTTACAGCTTTATGCTTTTACTAAATATAAAACTTATCATTCAGCAATGACAATAACTTATTTTACTTAATTTCAATCTATTATTATACTCTAATTTAGGTTTTGTCCAAAAGTATAATAAAACCTTCTATATTGTGGTGTAGCTGTCTGTATTGCTTAAATCTAATTGTCTCGATTGTTATTTTATGTTAAAATAAAATTAAAAAATACATCTGTTTTTCTTCAGAAATGGGTGAAATTCCCTATCGGCGGTAAAAGCCCGCGAGCCTTATGGCAGAATTTGGTCAAATTCCAAAGCCGACAGTAAAATCTGGATGGTAGAAGAAAATAGTATACGAGTACCTTTATGTAATTTTACATGAGTAATCTATACAAATCCTTCAACTACCGCATTTATTCATGAAAATAAACATATTCTAAGGTACCTAAAACATAGGTGCTTTTTTGTTGTTTATTTTGTAACTATACTGTACTTATAAAACAAAATCTACTATGTAAAAGATTGGGGTGTTATCAGTGAAACAAAAATGGATAGTATTAATTATCATCTGTATTGGTGTATTTATGTCTACTCTTGATGGAAGTATACTAAATATCGCAAATCCTACAATTGCTGCCGACTTTAAAATTAATATGTCGCAAATCCAATGGGTAGTTACAGCTTATATGTTGGTTGTAACAGCTACTATGTTGTTTTTTGGGAAACTTGGCGATAAGGTGGGTTCAAATTATCTATATACGTTAGGATTTTTTGTATTTACAATAGGTTCCTTTCTATGTAGTATATCTAATAACCTAACAACATTGATTTTATCAAGAATATTTCAAGCAATTGGAGCAAGTATTTTAATGGCAACTGGACTTGGTATAGTTTCTAATGCATTTCCAGCAAATGAGAAGGGAAAGGCTATAGGAATTACTGGAGCAGTAGTTGGGATAGGGAATATGAGTGGTCCTGTAATTGGTGGAATACTTTTAGAGCACTTTGGATGGCCTTCTATCTTCATAATCAATATACCTATTGGTATTATAGCAGTTTTTCTTGGAATAAAATTTCTACCAAAACCTATTTTAGATGAACAAAACAAAAGTTTCGATATTCCAGGACTTCTATTATTTGCATCTTGTACCACACTTATCTTACTTGCAATGAATGGAGAAGGAAATACAAAATGGTATCTAGGAATAGTAGCAATTATAGCATTTTTAATGTTGGTATTAAGAGAAGTAAAATTTGAACAAAGTTTTATTGATTTACCTTTGTTTAAAAATAGAAATTTCACTATAGGCAATATTATTGGAATAGCTTGTTATTTTCCTCAAATGGCAGTATCTTTTCTACTTCCTTTTTATCTAGAGCAACTAAAAAATTTATCTCCTATGATGGCTGGTTCTGTCATGACTGTTCATCCACTTATTATGGTACTTATAGCACCTATTTCCGGTTCTCTTTCTGACAAACATGGTGCAAAAAATATTCTGACTGTATCTTTTTCATTTATGACTATTGCTCTGGTTGGAATGGCACTTTTAAAAGCTGATTCTCCATTATATCTTTTGATTCTATGCTTAATTATTTTTGGCTTTGGATTAGGTTCTTTTAGTTCACCAAACAATAGTAGTATCTTGGCAGACGTTCCTCCTCAAAAACAAGGATATGGGGGAAGTTTTCTTGCAACTGTTCGTAATTTGTCATTTGCTCTTGGAACAGCCTTTTTCAGTAGTTTCTTTGCACAAAGACTTACATATCATCAAAAGTCTACAAGTCATACACTAGCTTATGTTGCGGCTAGTAATCAATCTTACTGGATTGCAGCATCAGTATGCTTTATAGGACTCATACTTACCGTTTGCTTTATGAGAAAGACAGAAAAATCTACTTCTTAGTCAAAATTCATTACTAATTATATAAGTCAGTAAATCTTTAAACAAACTAATTTACACTAATTTTATTAATTTTATTAATTTTATTAATTTCTAACAATAATTACCGATATTTATTGCTTATAAACAACAAGGATGCCACAAAATTTCCCTTAAAAACATTTTGAGGCATCCTTTATTTGATTTTAATATATATAAACACTTAAAATTAATCTACTGTTATTTCATATCCATGTTGATTGTATTGACTTACAATTTCTTCCCAAAGTTCTTCAACACCAGTCTTTTTTAGCGAAGAAACAGGAATTACTTTTTCACTACTCTCCATTTGCAATTTCTTTCTTATAATACTTATATGCTTTTGATATTGTCCTCTAGATATTTTGTCTGCCTTAGTTGCAATAACTACACAGTTATATCCAAAATGTTTTATCCATTCGTACATAAGTTTATCGTCTGCTGTAGGTTCATGTCTAATATCTACAAGTAGGAATATAGAACATAATTCTTGTCTACTTTCTAGATATCGTTCCATTATACCTCCCCATTTTTCTTTTTCAGATTTGGCTATTTTAGCATACCCATATCCTGGAAGGTCTACAAAATAAAATTCGTTATTTATAAGATAAAAATTTATAGTTCTAGTTTTTCCTGGTGTTTGACTAGTTCTAGCAAAGTTTCTTCTATTAAGTAATGTATTTATTATTGATGATTTTCCAACATTTGACCTACCAGCCAGAGCTATCTCTGGGATACCTTCTGCTGGATACTGTGATTTATTCACAGCACTCATAGTTATCTCTGAACTTCTAATTTTCATTTTTTTCACCACTCTTTAATAAAGCTTGTTCTAATACTTCATCCATATGCTCTACAAGTACAAACTCCATCTTTTCTTTTACATTTTCTGGTATCTCATCTAAATCAGCTTCACACTCTTTAGGAATTAGAACTTTTGTTATGCCAGCTCTATGAGCTGCTAATAGTTTTTCCTTAACTCCTCCTACAGCTAACACTCTACCTCTTAAAGTTATTTCTCCTGTCATAGCTATATTACCTGGTACAGGTCTCTTAGTAAGTGCTGAAATCACTGCAAGTGCCATAGTTATACCAGCTGATGGTCCATCTTTTGGAACAGCACCTTCTGGAATGTGTATATGAATATCATTAGTTTTATAAAAATCAGGGTCTATATCAAACTTGTCCACTATTGATCTTATATAAGAAATACCTGTCTTAGCAGATTCTTTCATAACATCTCCTAGTTTTCCAGTTAATACAATTTCACCCTTTCCTTTAAGCACATTTACCTCTACTTCAAGGGTAACTCCACCAACTGCTGTCCATGCAAGTCCATTTACAAGCCCTATTTGAGGATTAAGCTCTGCAAGTTGGTATTTAAACATATCTTTTCCAAGATATTTTTCTAAGTCAGACTTATTTACAACAACTTCTTCAAGTGTTGGGTCCTCAACATATTTTTTGGCAATTTTTCTACAAACTTTACCAATAGTTCTTTCTAATGTTCTTACTCCAGCTTCTCTTGTATAATGATTTATTATGCTTCTTAAAGTTTCATCATCCATTTTTACAAAATTCTCTTTTAAAGCATGCTCTTTAATTTGTTTTGGAAGTAAGTATTGTTTTGCTATATTTAACTTTTCTTCTTCTATATATCCAGATACTTCTATTACTTCCATTCTATCCAATAATGGTCTTGGAATATTGCTTAAACTGTTTGCTGTTGTAACAAATAGTATCTTTGATAAATCAAAAGGTATTTCTAAATAGTGGTCCACAAAATCCTTATTTTGCTCTGGGTCCAATACTTCCAGCATAGCTGAAGCTGGGTCACCTTTATAATCTGCTGCCATTTTATCTATCTCATCAAATAAAAACACAGGATTTTTAGTCTGAGCTTCTTTGACTCCATTAATTATTCTTCCTGGAATAGAACCTACATAAGTCCTTCTGTGTCCTCTTATTTCGGCTTCATCTCTAACGCCACCTAAAGATATTCTTACAAATTTTCTATTTAATGCTCTTGCTATTGATTTGACTATAGATGTTTTCCCTGTCCCTGGAGGTCCAACTAGACATATTATAGGACCTTTAAGTGATTTAGCAAGAGTTCTTATGGCTAAATATTCTAATATTCTTTCTTTAACCTTCTCCAGCCCGTAATGGTCCTCATCTAGTATAGCTTGTGCTTTAACTATATCTAGTTTATCCTTTGTTTCTTTATTCCATGGTAATGAGAATATAGTATCCAAATAATTTCTACTTACAGATACATCTGGAGACATTGAAGATATCTTTGAAAATTTATCAATTTCTTTTTCTATTTTCTCTTTAGTAGTTTTAGGTGCTTTTATTTTTTTAAGCTTTTCTCTATACTCATCTGCTTCAGAATTTATGTCTTCTTCCTCACCTAATTCCTTTTGTATAGCTTTTAATTGCTCTCTAAGATAGTATTCCTTTTGAACTTTATTCATTTGTTTTTTAACTCTTAAAGTTATCTTTTTTTCTATTTTTAATATATCTATCTCTTCTAGTAATATAGAATATATAAGTTCAAGTCTTTTCTTAATATCAAATTCTTCTAATATTTCTTGTTTCTGACTTGATTTTAGATAAATATTTGCAGCTATTGTATCTATAAATCTATCTACATCTTCTATATCAGCTAAAGATATCAATATTTCTGGTGATACTCTATTTCCAATATTTATATACTCTTCAAAAGCATCAAATACATTTCTTACAAATGCTTCAATTTCAACTTCTGTTTCACTATCTAAATTATCACTATCAAAAACAATTTCTTCTATTACTGCTCTAAAGTATCCTTCTTCTTGCTCTATTTTTTTAACTCTACCTCTTGATACACCCTCAACCAAAACACGAACTGTATCTCCTGGTAATTTTATCATTTGTTTAACTTTACAAATTGTTCCTACATGATAAAAATCCTCTTCACCTGGTTCATCAACATCTGCTTCTTTTTGAGATGTTAAAAATATAAGTTCTTCATCCATCATAGCTTGGTCTAAAGCTTTAAGAGATATTTCTCTTCCTATATCAAAATTTAATATCATATATGGAAATATTGCTAATCCCCTCAAAGGGATTAATGGTAATTCATGATCTATTTTAGTATAATTTTGTTCCATCAACATTACTCCTTTTCTAGTTTAATTATTTTGCATTTTATATTATATATTTGCACATGTTAATTTTCAACATTAACAATAACTTCTTGGCATATTATATTATTATTTTATTATGATATAATATTAATGTTAGTATACTTAGATGTTATTTATCATTTGGAGGTTTCTATTATGTTGAAATTGTTTTTAACCTTTTTAAAAATTGGTGCGTTTACATTTGGTGGTGGATACGCTATGGTTCCTCTTATACAAGATGAACTTGTAAACAAACAAAAACTTTTAGAGCAGGAAGAATTTATCGATTATCTATCCATAGCTCAAAGTTATCCTGGAGTACTAGCAATTAATATATCTGTATTATTAGGATATAAGCTTTATGGTATACCAGGAGTTCTTATATGTACCCTAGGCTCTGCTCTACCGTCATTTTGTATAGTCTTAGTATTGTCATATTTATACTTTAAAAATTCCTCATCTAAAATTCTAGATGGATTTTTTAAAGGAGTTGCGCCTGTAGTAATAGCTCTTATATTGTATTCTTTTACAAGCATGTTTAAGAAACTGCCAAAGTCTAAAACTAACATACTACTATTAATTATAGCAGTTTTATCTGTTGGTGTATTCAATATAAGTCCTATTTATTTAATAATTGGAGGAGGTGTATATAGTCTATGTCAGAAATAACACTACTCTTCTTAATATTCCTTAAAATAGGAGCCTTTAGTTTTGGTGGTGGTTATGCTATGCTACCATTTATTCAACAAGAATTTATATCTAAATACCACCTTATAACTAATCAAGAGTTCTTAGATTTACTTGCTATATCACAATCTACGCCAGGTCCTGTAGCAATAAATAGTGCTACATTTGTTGGATTTAAGACTGCTGGTTTTTTTGGTTCTTTATCTGCAACTATCGGTGTTACAGTATTTGCATTAGTAGGTTTAACCATTATATCAAAGTTATTTGCTAAGTTCAAAAATAATAAAAAGGTAGAGAATTTATTAATGGTACTTAGACCAATTACTCTAGGTTTTATACTGTCAGCCGCTTTTTCATCTGCAAAAGAAGTTAATTGGGACTTATATGGAATAATCGCATTTGCAGCATCATTCTATCTTCTATATAAGGGAAAAATTGGCTCTATTGCAATTGTATTCGTCTTTGGTATTATAGGTATTCTACTCACATTTTTATCATAATAATACCTAATTTCATATTAGCATAAAAAAAGGAGCCTTTTAAAGCTCCTTTTCATCATCTTATGCACTTTCCTCTTGATCCTTAAGTACTATGATAGGATTTACTGAGTCTTCGTTCACAGATTTCTCTGTTACTATAACCTTCTTTATATTATCTCTAGATGGTACTTCAAACATAGTTTCCATCATTACACTTTCAACTATACTTCTAAGTCCTCTAGCTCCTGTATTTCTTTCTATAGCCTTTTTAGCTATTGCACGAAGAGCATCATCTTCAAATTCTAGTTCAACATCATCTAACTCTAATAATTTCTTATATTGTTTTACTAGAGCATTTTTAGGTTGTTGTAGTATTTGCATTAGTGCATCTTCATCCAGCAATTCTAAAGTAGCTAAAACTGGTATTCTTCCTATAAATTCAGGTATTATACCATACTTTAATAAATCCTCTGGAAGTACTTTTTCATATAACTTCCCTAAATCTAATTCTTTTTTACTTTCTATCTTAGCTCCAAATCCTAGTGTCTTATCTCCACCACGTTTTTGGATTATCTTTTCTAGCCCATCAAAAGCTCCACCTAATATAAATAATACATTTGTAGTATCTATCTTTAAAAATTCTTGATGAGGATGTTTTCTTCCTCCTTGTGGTGGGACATTTGCAACAGTACCTTCTAATATTTTTAAAAGAGCTTGTTGAACACCCTCTCCACTAACATCTCTAGTTATAGATGGATTTTCAGATTTTCTTGCAATCTTATCTATCTCATCTATATATATTATACCTCTTTCAGCTTTTTCTATATCAAAATCAGCAGCTTGAATAAGTTTTAAAAGTATATTTTCAACATCTTCTCCAACATATCCAGCCTCAGTTAGTGATGTAGCATCTGCCATTGCAAAAGGTACATTTAAAGTTCTAGCTAAAGTCTGTGCTAATAATGTCTTACCAGAACCTGTAGGCCCTAATAAAAGTATATTACTCTTTTGGATTTCTATATCCTTGCTACTAGACTTTTTACTATATATTCTCTTGTAATGATTGTAAACTGCAACTGATAAAGCTTTTTTAGCTTTTTCTTGACCTATTACATAATCATTTAAGATATTCATCATTTCTTTTGGTTTTGGTAAAGATGTAGTATCTTCATCTATAGTATCTTCTATTTCTTCTTGAATAATTTCGTCACAAAGTTCAACACACTCATCACAAATGTATACATTTGGACCTGCAATTAATCTTCTTACTTGATCTTGATTTTTACCGCAGAATGAACACTTTAATTGTCGTTTCTCTTCGTATTTAGACATATTAACACCTCTCTCTATCTACGGTCTCTTTGTAAATACTTCATCTATTAAGCCATATTCCTTAGCTTCTGATGCACTCATGAAGTTATCACGTTCAGTATCCATTTTGATTTTCTCTAATGGCTGACCAGTTCTTTCAGATAATATTTCATTTAAAGTTTCTTTTATTTTTAAAATTCTCTTTGCGTGAATTTCTATATCTGTTGCTTGACCTTGAGCTCCACCTAGTGGTTGATGTATCATTATCTCACTATTTGGTAGTGCTAGTCTTTTTCCTTTTGCTCCTGCTGCCAACAAGAATGCTCCCATAGAAGCAGCCATACCTATACATATAGTACTTACATCTGGTTTGATGTATTGCATAGTATCATATATAGCCATTCCAGAAGTTATACTTCCTCCTGGAGAATTTATATATAAATGTATATCTTTGTCTGGGTCTTCAGCTTCTAAGAATAATAGCTGTGCTACTATAAGCCCTGCTGTGGCATCATTAACTTGATCTCCTAAGAAGATTATTCTGTCCTTTAATAGTCTAGAGAAGATGTCATAAGATCTTTCTCCTCTTCCTGTTTGTTCAACAACTACAGGTACTAATGCCATGGTTTCATACCCCCTTTATTCTATATAATTTACAGTAGCTTTTTTAAGCTACTGTAAATTATTTTACGCATTTAACTAAATTATATTTGCACAACATTATATACTAAACATTCTATAACGTCAACTATATTAGTTATAGCGGTTATTTTATTAAGCTATTGTCGCACTTTCAACTAATAAGTCTATTGTCTTTCTTATTTTTATTTGTCCTTTTATATCTTCCTTATCAGCATCTCTTAAAGTAGTTTCTATTTTTTCTACTTCCATATTGTAAGCAGAAGCCATTTTTTCTAATTCAGCTTTAAATTCTTCTTCTGTTGCTTCAATTCCTTCAGCTTTAGTTATTGCTTCCAATACTAGAGAAGATTTAACTAATTTTTTAGCATCTTCTTTTCTTTCTTCTCTTAATTCTTCCATAGTTCTACCAGTCATCTCTAGTAATTGTTGTAATCCAAATCCTTGATATTGTAATTGGTAGTTAAGTTCGTTTAACATATTATCTATTTGATGTTCTACCATAACTTCTGGTATTTCTATTTCTGTATTTTCAGCAACTTTTTCTACTACTGAATTTCTAATTTCTGCATCTGCTTTATTTTTAGCTTCTTCTTCTAATTTAGCTCTTACATCTGCTTTTAATTCATCTAAAGTATCAAATTCACTAGTATCTTTAGCAAATTCATCATCTAATACAGATAATTCTTTTACTTTTACATCATTTACTTTTACATTAAATACAACTGGCTTTCCAGCTAAATCTTCTGAGTGGTATTCTTCTGGGAAAGTAACATTAACTTCAACTTCTTCACCAGCTTTTTTACCTACTAATTGCTCTTCAAATCCTGGTATAAATGTGTTTGAACCTATAACTAAGTTATAATTTTCACCTTTACCACCATCAAAAGCTACACCATTGTCAAAACCTTCAAAGTCTATTATAGCTGTATCTCCATCTTCTAAAGCTTTGTCTTCAACACTTACTAATCTAGCATTTTTTTCAACCATTTCTTGTAATTTAGCTTCAACATTTTCATCACTTACAGTATTCTCAACCTTAGCTACTTCTATACCCTTATAGTTTCCTAATTCAAACTCTGGTTTAACTTCAACATTAAGAACCATAACTAATCCATTGTCTTTGCTTATTTCTTCTATATCTAAATCTGGATTGTCTATTGGATCTATATCTAATTCCTTGATAGCTTCTGGATAAACTTCTGGGAATAACACTTCTATAGCATCATTATAGAAGATACCTTTTCCATATTGAGTTTCTATAACAATTCTTGGAGCTTTACCTTTTCTGAATCCAGGTATATTATATTTGCTTTTGCTTTTATTATAAGCCTTATTTACTGCTGCTTCAAATTTATTGTTATCTACTGTTATTTTTAAAGTAACTTTATTACCCTCTTTTTTAATTAGTTCTGCTTTCATCCTTCTAATCCTCCTAGTGATATTTATGTAATACCCGATAATGGTATCATAATTCATTCTATTTATAATTCAACCACTTAATTATATCACATAAGTTTTTTTATTTACAAGTGTTCCATTAATATCGTTGTACTTATTTGATAAAATTTAATTTTTTGAGTGTTTTTTGCTATTTTTTTAGATAAATACACCTTTATATGCGTATTTCCTCTATATTTATATCATCTTCTTCTATCTCCATAATTACAAAACTCTTATACGATACTCCTCTTGGAAGTGAAGTACTTCCAGGATTTATGTAAAGCACACCATTTTTAATTTCTCTAAATGGAGTATGAGTATGACCGAATATAACTATGTCAGCATTAACTTCAGTAGCTTTATTTTCTAACATTTGTGTTCCATATTTTACACCATACTTATCACCATGGCATAAAAATATAGTCTTATTTGCTACTTCAAAGACAAGTTCTTCTTCTATAGCATCAAAATCACAATTTCCTTTAACTGCAATAATTCCCACTTTAGTCATATTATGAAGATATCTTGAGTCTGTAAAGTTGTCTCCTGCATGAATTATTAAGTCACATTCTTCTAAATATGGTATTGTCTTTTCCATATTTTTAATCATCATATGTGTATCACTTATTATGCCTATTCTCATTACTTCACTACCCTTTTCATAAACTCTTGTTTCATAATCTTTAGTCCATTTGCTCTGTGGCTGATTGAATTTTTTATAACACTAGGTATTTCACCAAAAGTTTTATTATATCCCTTTACTATAAACAAGCTATCATATCCAAAACCATTTTTGCCCTTTTCTTCAAAGCCTATCATTCCTTCACAAATTCCTCTTACTACAAATTCTTTTCCATCTGGAAAAACTACTGCTATTGCAGAGACAAATCTTGCATTTCTTTTACTCATTGGCACATTTTGCATGGCTTTTAATAGCTTTTCTCTATTTTCTTCATCTGTAGCATGCTCTCCTGCATATCTAGCTGAATAAACACCTGGTTTTTTGCCTAATGCATCTACCTCTAAACCAGAATCATCTGCTATAGCTATAAGTTTAGTTTTTCTAGCTATTGTTCTAGCTTTTATCAATGCATTATGCTCAAAGGTTTTTCCATCCTCTATTATTTCTATACCTGCTAAATCAACATCTTTTAGAGAATATACAGTATATTCAAAGTCCTTTAAGATTGCACCTATTTCTTCTAACTTATGAGCATTATTAGTAGCAATAACAACTTCATTGCCATAATCCATACCTAATATATCATCTGCTATTTCACCTAAAACATCCCTTTGATGCCTTATTAGTTCTTTATTCCCTTTTTCTCCTAACTCTAACAATAAATTTAAATCTTTTCTTGAAAAAGGTTTCTCTTCACCAGTCCCCTGTACTTCTACAAACTCACACTTATCAGTCATTATTATATTCATATCTACTTGTGCTTTAGAATCTTCTTCGTAACATAAATCTAGCATATGAGTTTCATTTACTATTCCGACACTAATTGCAGATACAAAATTTGTTATTGGCATTTCTTTTAATGTTTTTGCTTTATATAATTTATAGATTGCTTCTGCAACTGCTACAAACGCCCCAGTTATAGATGCAGTTCTAGTTCCACCATCAGCTTGAATCACATCACAATCTACCCAAATAGTTCTTTCTCCTAATTTATTTAAGTCTATAACAGACCTTATCGCTCTTCCTATTAACCTTTGTATCTCTTGAGTTCTTCCGTCGATTTTTCCTCTAGATGCGTCCCTTATTTTTCTCTGTTGAGTTGCCCTTGGTAACATTGAATATTCAGCATTTATCCACCCAGTACCACTATTTCTCAAAAAAGGAGGTACTTTTTCTTCCACTGATGCAGTACATATAACCTTTGTCTCTCCCATTTCTATAAGAACAGAACCTTCTGCGTACTTTGTATAATTTCTAGTAATCTTTACAGGTCTTATCTGTTCATTAGTTCTATCATAACTTCTGGTCATTTTTTATATCCTTTCCTAATCCTTATATATTTTATAAATTTATTTTTATAAGTTTTAATTTTATTAATCTCATATAATGTCATTTTTCATAATTCGATAGCTTACTGAACTATTCTATCATTAATTATAGTAGTTTTCTACTAAATTAAGTGACTTTTTAGCCCTCTAATACAGCTTTTACTTCATCTTTCGATAATAAAGTTAATAATTCTAAAAATCTCTCTTCATCTATAACTTTAATTCCTAAATCATTTGCTTTTGTAAGTTTAGAGCCAGCTTCTTCTCCAGCTAAAACAAAAGTTGTCGATTTACTTACACTAGATGTAGCTTTTCCACCTCTTTTTTCTATCATATCTTTTGCATCATTTCTTTTTAATGTAGGAAGTGTACCAGTCAATACTATTTTCATTCCTTCAAATATTCTTTCTACTGTTTCACCTGTATTTTCTAATGATTTTGTATTTACTCCTACACTTTTTAGTTTTTCTATGACATTTATATTTTTATCTTCCTTAAAAAACTCAACAACACTATTTGCCATTATACTCCCAAATTCCTCTAAATCTTCTAATTGCTCAATTGTTGCAGAAATCACATCATCTAAATCTTTAAATTTTGAAGCAAGTATCTTAGCTGCCTTAACGCCTATAAATTTAATTCCTAAACCATTTATAAGTCTCCATAAATCATTTTCTTTTGACTTTTCTATTGAATTTATTAAATTATCAGCAGATTTTTCACCCATTCTTTCTAAATCAACTACATCTTCCTGTTTTATATAATATAAATCAGACACATCTTGAATTATTTTTTCATTTAGCAACAATGTAATTATAGATTCTCCTAAACCATCTATATTCATCGCGTCTCTTGATACAAAATGTATAATTCCCCTTCTTATTTGAGCTGGACAAGACATATTTATACACTTTACAGCAGCTTCTCCTTCTAATCTTACTGTTGGTTCTGAACAAACAGGGCATTTTTCTGGCATTTTAAAATCTACTTCCTCCCCAGTACGAGCTTCTTTTATAACTTCTAAAACTTGAGGTATTATATCTCCTGCTTTTTGAACCAATACTGTATCATTTATTTTTATGTCCTTCTCTTTTATATAGTCTTCATTATGAAGTGTTGCTCTACTTACAGTAGTACCAGCAAGTCTAATTGGTTCAAGTACTGCTGATGGTGTTATTGTACCAGTTCTTCCAACTTCTACTATTATATCTACTATTTTAGTTTTTTTCTTTTCTGCTGGAAATTTATATGCAATTGCCCATCTTGGGCTCTTTGCCGTATATCCCATCTCTTCCCTTTGTTTTATATTATTTACTTTTATTACCATTCCATCTATCTCGTATTCTAAATTACCTCTATTTTCTGTCCAATGTTCAATATGTTCGATAACTTCATCTATATTTTTACAAACTTTATAATTTTGACTTACTGAAAAGCCTAGCTTTTCTAAATATTCTAAGGATTCGCTGTGACTTTTTAAGTCATAATCTTCTATATTTTCCATATTGAATACAAATATATCTAGTGGTCTCTTTGCAGTTAATTTTGAGTCTAATTGTCTTAATGAACCTGCTGCAAGATTTCTTGGATTAGCAAATAGTGGTTGTTCCTGTTCTTCTTGTTGTTCATTCACTTTTCTAAAGTTATCTTTTGATATATAGACTTCTCCTCTAACTATTAACTCTTTTTTTTCATCTATTTTAAGAGGTATGCTTTTGACCGTCATTAAATTTTGAGAAATATCTTCTCCCACAATCCCATCACCTCTAGTTGCTCCTTTTTCAAACGCTCCATTATCATAGGTAAGACCTACTGAAAGCCCATCTATTTTAAATTCAACAACGTATTCAACATTGTCTCCCACATAATCTTGAACTCTCTTATCAAAATCTCTCAAATCTTGTTCTGAAAAAGCATTTGATAAACTTAGCATAGGAGTTTTATGTACAATTTGATTAAATTTATCTAATGGCTTACCTCCTACTCTATTTGTTGGAGAATCAACTCTCTTTAGTTCTGGATTTTGTTCTTCCAAAGATATTAGTTCTTTCATTAGCTTGTCATATTCGTAGTCCGATATTTCTGGGCTATCTTGGTTATAATACCTTTCATTATGATAGTTTATTTGTTCTATAAGTTTATTAATTTCATTTTTAACGCTCACTCTTAGCACCTCTTCATATTTTTTAAATTGAATCATTTTAAAATTTCCCTATAATTAATTATTTCCTATTTATATATTTTTTAGTATATCACTTTTTTGACTTTAAATTTATTACAAAAAAAACTCTTATAGTATCTCTAACAATACCAATAAGAGTTTTTTATTTTCATTAGAATTTTTATATATTTAATAACCTTTTGATATATCTACAACATTATCTACAGGTTTATTTTCTATTATATAATGTTTTAAATTATTATAGACCATATTAAATGTTCTCTCTTTATTTTTATCAGACACCCAAGAGTTATGAGGAGTTACTATAACATTTTCAAGCTCCCATAGTTTATTATCTTTACTTAAAGGCTCACTTTCAAATACATCTAACGCTACACCTCTAAACTTCTCTACACAATCTTCTAAATCTTTCTGATTAATGGTGTTTCCTCTACCTACATTAATAAATACAGAACCTTCTTTCATAAGATTAAACATATCTTTATTTACTATTCCGTCTGTACTCTTTGTAGAAGGCATTGCTACGACTATTATGTCACATTCCTTAAATACAACATCCATATCTTCAGTAGAAAAACACTTGTCAAAGTATTTTTTATTACTTCCATCAGTATTGACTCCCCATATTTCTACACCAAAGGCCTTTAACCTTTTAGCTGCTTCTGATGATATAGTTCCTGTTCCAAGAAATCCAACCCTTTGACCATATAATTCTGATACAGAAAAATCCATTTTCCATTCTTTATTTTTCTGTTGTTTAAAAAATTTTGCACTATTTTTATAAATTTCTAAAATATACATAACAATGCTTTCACCAATAGGTATACTATACCCGCCTCTATTGTTAGCTATTTTGATATCTCTTTTTAACACATCTTCTTTTGGTATTTGGTCTATACCTACACTTGTTGTTTGTATATATTTTAAATTTTCCATTTTGGAAATATCTAGTCTGTCAAAAGGATTATATGTAACTAGCACATCTGCAGTGTTTACATCTTCATTATTTTCTATACTATCTTCAGAATAATGTATAACATCATATCCTAATTCATTTATTTTTTTAAATTTTTCTTCTCCATAATTTATTGTAAATAATACTTTCATTTTACTTTCCTCCATCCACTTATATTAAGATTTTTATATCTTACAGTATAATATGATACTTAACACATATTAGTTAAATTTATTAGAAGATGGTTCTAAAAACTAATTTACTTATGCTCAATTGTTTTTCCTGAAGACATAGCATTGCGTTCTTGAACTAAATTTTCTATTAAATTATTTAATGTCCAATCAATAGATGTCTCTGTTACCATTGCTGTAAAAGGTCTATTTATTCTTACTTTTTTCAATCCTTCTAAAAATGCATTTACTTGTGTGCTGGAAATATTATTAAATATTACAGACTTACTTTTAATTCCATTATCACATTCACTTGATATATTCCCATCCAAAATATCTCTTACTATGTTTTCACCATTTTTATCACTTAAAATGATATGGTCTCTTATTCCAGCAAAATTACTAACATTTTTAATTAATGATAATTCTTTTTGATTAAAATTTACAAACATAATACATTTCCTGCTGTGTATTTTATCTAGATTATTATTATTTATTTTTTCAAATGACATTTTATCCATCCTTTCATTTATCTATATATTTTAATTTACCCTATCTATTTAAAATAATCAATTTTTACAGATAATTTTTATATTAATACCCCAAATTACATACAACTAATTCATCTATCCAAAACTAATATATAAATTTAGAATAATTAGATTAATATTTACAAATTATAATCTAAAGGAGAGATATCATACCATGAAGATACTACTAAACAAAAATTTTAGCATTAAAAACTTTTCATCTGCTTGGATTATAGTACTTGGTTGCATGTTGATACAAGCTATACCATTTAGTATTGTAGCAAGTATACAGCCTCAGTTTATAAGTTATGTTGTAGAAGGAGAAGGTTTTAGATTAGCATCTTTTTCTCTAATATTTACTTTTGGTACTATTGCTTCAGCAATTGCTTCACCATTTATAGGTAAATTATTTTCCAAGGTCAATGTTAAGATATTATATTTATTAGGCTGTATAATTTCTAGCATTGGTTTTGCTACATTTTCTATATGTACTGAACTATGGCAATTTTATACAGTATCATGCATCGTACAAATTGGAGCTACAATTATATCTGCGATAGGAATACCAATTTTAATAAGTGCTTGGTTTGATGAAAAAAGTAAAGGAAAAGCTATGGGCTTTGCTTTTGCTGGTGGCTCTATTGGTAGTATATTTCTACAACAACTTGTAGTTCGTTCATTAGCATCTCAAGGATATAGCCGTTCTTATCTAACATTTGGAATTGTAGCACTAATAGTTGGTATACCTGTGACATTATTTATGCTTAAAATGCCTAAAGATACTAATGAGAAAATAAACTCTAAAATAAAAAATGATGAAACACCTAATAAAATATCCCCTTCAGTATGGGGTTATACGTTAAAAGAGGCTAAAAAGAATAAATATTTTTGGATTATGACAATTGGATTTGCTTTTGTAGGTATATATGTTTCATCATTATCTGTACAATATCCGACCTACCTTAGAAATTATATAAATCCAATTTTAATAGGAACAGTAGGTTCCACTTTTGCATTATTTGCTCTTATTGGTAATTTATTTGGAGGATTATTGTTTGATAAATTTGGTCAAATAAAACCACTGATTATATCTTTTATATTTGTACTTATAGCTACTTTATCATTACTATTTGTCGATAAATCTTCTAATCTTGCATTTGTATTTGCTATTTTAAAGGGTCTTTCTGTATTTGCTTATATGATAGGACCTGCTTATTTAACTGGTGCTTTTTTTGGTCAAAAGGAGTTTGGCAGTATTTTTGGCATTGTTCAGTTAATTTTTGCAATTGGATTTGCACTTGGTTCAACATTATTTGGATTACTCGTTGATAATTTTGGCTATAAATTCTCTTGGTCTATTATAATTTTATCAGTTATAGTCGCCTATGCTTTACTTATCACAGCTTCTATGGGAATGACAAAGTTAAATAAGAAAAGGTTAGATAAATTGGCACAATAATTAATTCTTAATCCCTATAAAAATTATACAAAAAAGATGGAGACTCTAATAACAACTAGAACTCCATCTTTTTATTAATTATATTATAATATAGCTAACTTTCTTTTATTTTTAACAGTATTATCTATATCCTCATCTTTAACTATAGTAAATGCTTTTGTTGGACATACATTTACACATGCTGGTCCTTCTGGTGAATCTATGCAAAAATCACATTTGTTTGCTGTCATTCTTTCTCTAAAGCAAAGCTTTCCTTTGTCTATATCTTTTAGTGTAACTATATCTATTGCTCCTATAGGACATGCCAGCATACAAGTCTTACATCCTATACAATTTTCTTCATTTATTTTTATTGTATTACCCACCCTAACTATACCACCATTTGGACAGGCCTTTGCACAAGGAGCATCCTCACAATGTCTACATTGTATTGGAGCACTAACTTCCTTTGTTTTTATGACAGAAAGTTTTGGATTAAAGTTTATCTCGTCTGGACTTTTGTAAAAAATATCTTCATCTGAATGTGCAACCACACATCCTATCATACAAGTTCTACATCCTATGCACTTATCAGGGTCTGCTATAACAAAATAATTCATTACTTAGCCACTTCCTTTCCTATACAGTATGTAGTGTGTAATAAATGATGAGATTTTTCTCCTAATGGCTCCACTAGATATTCATCATATAATTTTTTAATGTCAGAATTTTCATGAGATTTTCTAATTGCCAAGTGTTCATCATGCACATATGTTGCTTTTGTTCTATTTTCATAGGCTAATTCTTTATATTCTTCTAGTAAAATTTTTGGCTGACCTCCACCACTTACACATCCAACAGGACAAGTCATAACCTCTATAAAATCTATATCCAACTTTCCTTTTTCTAAATCTTCAAGTACTGGTATTACATTTTGCAGTCCACTTACTACACCAACTCTTAAGTCTAAATCTCCTACCTTAATAGTTGATTTTCTAAAACCACTTTCTCCTCGTACTTGTTTTACTTCTACATTAGGTATGCTTTCTCCAGTTATAAGCTCATAACCTGTTCTTATAGCTGCTTCCATAACTCCACCAGTAACACCAAATATAGTTCCAGCTCCACTGTAACTACCTAAAGGGCTGTCAAACTTTTCTTCTCTTAAATTTTTAAAATCAATTCCCATGTCTTTTATTAGGTAAGCTAGTTCTCTAGTAGTTAACACTACATCTACATCTCTATATCCACTAGAATCCATCTCTTCTCTATCACATTCATACTTTTTACATGTGCATGGCATTATAGAAACACTAAATATTTTAGATACATCCACATTATTTATTTCTGCGCCATATGTCTTAAATATTGCGCCACCCATCTGTTGAGGTGATTTACAAGAAGACAAGTGATTAGTTAACTTAGGATAATTTTTTTCCATAAATTTAACCCAAGCTGGACAACAAGATGTAAACATTGGAAGAGTTCCACCTTCTGTAACCCTCTTAATTAACTCACTACCTTCTTCCATTATAGTTAAATCAGCTGCGAAATTAGTATCATAAACTCTATCAAATTTTAATGCTCTAAGCGCTGCTGCCATTTTTCCAGCACCTAAATATCCTAGATAGTATCCAAAATCCTCTCCCAAAGCTACTCTAACTGCTGGTGCACATTGAACCATAGTAAATACATCTGGGTCACTTAAAGCTTTTTTTACCCTATCTACATCGCATACATTATGTGCTGCGAATATAGGTTCATTTATTGATTCTGGTATTTTTCGTTCTTGTTTTTTATCTTTCAAAAACTCAAATCCTTCATCTATAACTGAAGCATACGATTTACAAGTTTGAACACATTGACCACACATAACACATCTATCTAGGTTTATCTCTTGTGGTTTTCCTTCTTCCCCCTCAATAGCATTTACTGGACATACCTTTGAACATTCTCTGCATCCAGTACATAAATCTTTATCTATATTTATTATCATAAACGTCACCCCTTTATCCTTTATTTATTTGTCAACAATAAACTAAGTGCAGCTTGTCTATTCTTAGCTTTTTTGTCATCTATTGGAGTAACAAGTTTTAATGCATCTTGAGGACATGCGCTTATACAAGCTATTTTTTCATTGTCTTTACATAAATCGCACTTATACGCTATTTTTTTATTTTCTTCCAAAATTACTTGTTCTACTTCTTTACCATCTTTATATTGTGGAAGTAAATCTATAGCTCCAAAAGGACATGCTAGGAGACAAGTTTTACACCCTATACACTTTTCTTCATTAACAAACATGACATTGTTCTCTTTGTTTATAGCTTTTTGTGGACATGAATTTAGACAAGGAGCATCTTCGCAATGTCTACATTGTATTGGCATACAGAAAGTATCACCTTTTACTAAATAGAGTCTAGGTATAACTGGTATGTCAACTGTCCCAACCGTATATCCTACATTATTATGTTGGTTATGCATTGTAAAACAAGCTACTTCACAAGATCTGCAACCTGTACATTTACTTGGGTCTGCTATTACAAAAGAGCCTATTTTATTATTCATATTATCCCACCTTTCAATTTGTATATTTCTAAGTCCCTAGTTATTTTTATTATATATATTTATATATTTTAGTGTTTTTTCAATACTTATATTTCGCTTGCATTTTTTACACAAATTATATTTATTGGCATATACTTTGTCAGTATCATCAATTACTACTCCACACACTTCACATCTTGAATATTTTTTTTCTTCTTTATTAGCATACATACGCTTCAGTCTCACTTTTTGATAACTCTCTGTGAATTTGCATAGATATTCATTCGTCTTCCTCTTACAAATCCAATAAGAGTTATATTTAATTTTTTAGAAAGCTCTATTGATAAATTAGTTGGTGCTGATTTTGATATTACAATAGGAATTTGAGTCATAGCTGCCTTTAGTATCATCTCTAAAGATATTCTCCCACTTACAACTACAGTTTTATCTTTTAGTGATATTTCATTTAAAACACAAAACCCTATTGCTTTATCCATTGCGTTATGCCTTGCTACATCTTCACAGGTCACTATTTTTTTATCATTATCAAATATGGATACACTATGTACTCCACCTGTATTTTTAAATAATTCTGACGAATTTAAGTTTTTATCCATTATACTGTAAATCGCATCATAATTTATTTTTATATTACTCTCTACAGGAGCACAACTTATATAGTCTAGTGAGTTTAAAAATATAATTTGTTCCTCTTCATCCTTATGTCTCTCTTGAATAGTTACTTTTGTAACACGTTCCTTATCATTTATTTCTATATCTAATATGTCTTTTTTATTTTCTATATATCCCTTTGTTCTCAAAAAACCAACTACAAGCTCTTTTAAATTATATGGTGTACATAAAAATGTATTTATGTATTTATCATTTAAAATAAAGCTAAGTGGATATTCTGCAATTATTTCTTCATATTCATTTGATAAATCATGTTCATTTATTTTGCTTATTTCTAATTTAAAAGAATTCATGTATTCATAATCTACTAAACTATAACTGTTTTCAAAAACTTCACCTTTACTATTTTCTTGGGACTTAGTTTTTGAGTATATATTCTCCATAAGATATTTGCCCTTCCGCTTTTTATAAATCTTTAATCTAATAACTACTAAACATTTGTGGCAGTCATTTTATCTTTAAGACTTTGATATTCTTCTCTTACACATTTCTCTGCTAACTCTTGGTCATCAAGTTTTTCAAGTTTAACAGCACAATATTTGTATTCTGGTGTTTTAGATATAGGGTCTAAGTTTGCTATTGTAAGCTCATTACAAGCTCCAACCCACCACTGATAAGTCATATATGTTGCTCCTTCTTTAACTCTGTCAGTTACTGTTGCTCTTGTTATTACACTTCCTCTTCTTGAACTAATTCTAACTAGTTCATCATCTTCAATTCCTAATCTATCTGCATCATTACAATTTATTTGAACACGACCTGGCTCATCTTCTAATGAACTAAGTGTTCTACAGTTACCAGTCATAGTTCTTACTGAATAGTGACCAACTTCTCTCACAGTACATAAACTAAATGGATACTCATCATCTTCAACTTCCATAGGAGGTCTCCATTCTGCAGCAAATAAATTACCTCTTCCATTAGGAGTAGAGAATTTTTGTCCTTCATATAGATACATAGTTCCTTTGTCTTCCATACTTTCACTCTTACAAGGCCATTGAACAGAACCTTGAGCCTCTATTTTTTCATAAGTAGCGCCTAAGAAATTTGGACATAATGCTCTTAGTTCATCCCATATTTCTCTAGTATTTTTGTAGTTCATAGGATATCCCATTGCTGTAGAAATTTCACTTATAATTTGCCAGTCTGGTTTTACATCTCCTTGTGGCTCTATAGCTTTTCTCATCAATTGGAATCCTCTATCTGCACATGTATATACTCCATCATGTTCGCCCCAAGAAGTAGCTGGAAGTATAACATCAGCATGAAGTGCTGTCTTATTCATAAATATATCTTGAACAACAACAAACTCTAACTCATCTAAAGCCTCTCTAACTTCTGATGCATCTGGGTCACTTTGTACTGGGTCTTCCCCAAATATATAATAAGCTTTAAGCTTCTTCTCTTTTAACACTAAATTTGGAACTTGAGTTAAACTATATCCATTATTAGGAGATAACTTTACTCCCCAAGCATTTTCAAATTTTTCTCTTATCTTATCATCAGTTACATTTTGATAACCAGGATATACATTAGGAAGAGCCCCCATATCACAAGCTCCTTGAACATTATTTTGTCCACGTACAGGTCCTATTCCAACGCTTTCTCTACCAAAATTACCTGTAAGTAGAGCAATTGATGCAAGCCCTTTAACTACATCAACAGCTTGACCAAATTGGCAGACACCCATTCCATAAAGTATCATTGCCTTCTTACCTTTTGCATATTCTCTCATAGCTCTTCTTATAAGTTCTTCTGGAATTCCTGTCAGCTTCTCAGCATATTTAGCTGTATATGGTTTAACAATTTCTTTGTACTCATCAAATCCTTGTGTATGGTTTTGAACAAAGTCTTTATTGTAAAGACCTTCTTCTATTAAAACGTTTCCAAAAGCATTTACTAAAACCATATTTGTTCCACCCTTTATAGGTAGATGTATATCAGCAATTCTTGCAGACTCAGTTAATCTAGGGTCAGTAACAATTAACTTAGCTCCATTTTTCTTAGCTTTAATTATTCTATTTGCAACTATTGGATGTGAATCTGCTCCATTATATCCAAATATGAATAAAACATCTGCGTTTTCTATTTCTGGTATAGAATTAGACATTGCACCACTACCTAATGAGTAAGCCAGACCGGCTACAGATGGTGCATGTCAGACACGAGCACAATGGTCAACATTATTAGTTCCTATTGTAGCTCTCATAAATTTTTGCATTATATAATTTGCTTCATTACCAGGCCCTCTTGCAGAGCCTGTTCCCATAATAGAATCAGGACCATATTTTTCTTTAATTTCGTTTAATCTTGAAGCTGTATAACTTATAGCTTCATCCCATTCAACCTCTTCTAACACACCTTGTTTTCTTATCATTGGTTTTTTTAGCCTAGGTGTTAAAATTTTAGGGTCATTTAGAAAATCCCATCCATAACGACCTTTTAAACATAAACTTCCTTGATTTGTTCTACCATCAGCTGGCTCCGCTTTTAATATCTTGTTATCTTTTACTACTAGATATAATTGGCATCCAGCTCCACAGTATGGACAAACTGTTAAAATTTTCTTCTCCATACATTTCCCCCCTTAGATTTATCCCCTGATGAGTAAAATTTACCTTAAAGATAATAAAGTACTTTTATAATATGCAAAATTTACAAATATTTTGCAATATTATCTATTAAATTCAACAATTTTCTCACAATTCCTTTTAAATTTTAAAAAAAATATGTCATAACAATCCTTATATTTTAATCGCCTAATTAAAATATTATAGTTCTTATGACATATTTTTTACTATATGCTTATTTAGATTTATCTAATTTTCACTTAAAATGGCATTTCTACCAATTCTATTTTTCATTCTATAGTGAGTGATTACAGTAAAGATACCACTTCCAATCAGAATCAAATAGTACATAAATCCACCATATAAAAATACTGCATAACCCATTAGAGGTTGAGGAAATACTGATTTAAATATAGTGAAAAATGCTAATTCATTAGCTCCTACATTACCAGGTGTTGGTATTGGAGATATTGCCATATATAAAAAAGCTTGTAGTGTTAATATATAAATATAACTATAACCTTGTAAATTAAATGCTTTATATATCCAAAATGATACACTAAAGTAAGCACTTAATTGAATAAAAGTCACTATAATAGTTAAAATCAATACTTTTTTATTTTTAGCAAAAAAACTTATTGCTTTACTATAATCATCTATAAAATTTTCTATAGAGTCTACTTTACTCTCTAGGAATCTTAAAAACTTAAATTTTGATAAATATTTTACTGAAACTCTCATAAAATATTTTATTTTTTGAGGATTTAAAATAACTAAAATTATCATAATTAAAACAAATGAATTAATTGCTATTCCTAGAAACACTAAGGGCATGATTACTTTCATTTGTTTTTCTAGCATAGCTAGATTCATTAATACTAATATTGTGCAATAAACAGTAACTACTATTTGAAAAATAATAGACTTATTTGTAACAACTGCACTTGCTTTACTAAGTGGCATTTTGCATTTTTTAAGTACATATATTTGTACTGGTTGGCTTCCTGAAGCAAATGGAGTTATTAGATTATAATAAAATCCCATAATGGCTAGCTTGAAACCAATAAATCTAATATTGACTTTGTGAGTACTTTCTATAATTATCTTCATTACTAATCCTTCAAGCATTATGTGAGACATTATTGCCAAAGCCCCTACAAATAAAAACTTTTTATCTACCATAGTTATAACATTTGATAACATCTTAATATCTAATGTTTTAAATACCAAGTAAATTGTTATACCTATTAATAAAAATAAAAATGTATACTGTAGTAGACTCTTTCTAATATTTTTTAGTTTATCCATTAGAAAAACCATCCTTTGCTCAAGATTTATATTAAACACCATATTATTAGTATACACTACTAATATTAATATTTTATAACAAAATACCTTACAATTTTGTAATTTACAAAAAATATTAATCTATAAATTAAATTTTAATATATAGATTAATATTTTACAAACATTTTGTAGATATATAATGTATTTGCACTGAGTAATACTTTATTATATCCACTTATATCCTATCCCCCATACAGTCTCTATTGTATAAATATCATAAGATTTCAACTTGCTTCGTATATTTTTTATGTGTTCTGTAATAACACTTATATCACTTTCTCCATCAAATCCATATATATGCTCATATATTCTTTCTTTTGAAAAGACTTGTCCCTTATTTTTTGCTAGAAATTCACATATTAGGTACTCACTCTTAGTAAAATTTATCTTATTATTATCAACAGAAATTTCTTTTCCCAAAAAATTAAATTGAACATTTGATATAGTTAATGAATTTTTTTTCTCTCTATTTTCTCTTCTCAAATGAGCATTTATTCTGGCTCTTAACTCACCTACACCAAAAGGCTTTGTAATATAATCATCTGCCCCTATACCAAGACCATACATAACATCACTTTCCATATTTTTAGCTGTCAAAAACAATATTGGACAATCAACCTTATTTCTTATAATTTTACATACTTCAAAACCATCCATTTTGGGCATCATTACATCTAATATTATTAGATTAAAAGGATTATAATCAATATCAAAAATGTTTTCTACATCACTAATTACCTTTACTTCATGCCCATCTCTTTTTAATATATTTTCAATTAACTTTAACATATCTAATTCATCATCTACTACTAGTATCTTAGACATACTAACACCTCCATTACATATTTAATGACACCTTAATTTATATATTTAGTTATATCTTTATAAATTTATATAAAATCTCATACTATTATATTATAACTTAAAGCAATTAATTAATATTTTATAGTAGAATCATTTTAACACTTCAAACATAAAAAATTTATATTTTAAACACTTAATATTTATTTTACATAGATTCCTTTAAATAGCAAAATTTATTTATTAATTTAATATTGTAATATTCTGGATATATAATAAAATCAATAATAAGAAAACTTTTTATAAATATATAAATAGGTCTTTAAATCGGAGGAAAATATTATGGATAAAAATATCAAAACAAGTAATTATAATGTCCCATTTGATTATGCACGAAAAAAACTCAAAGAATTGGACCCTCATACAATTAGTAATTTAAGTAATATTGACTTTAATAGTGATTCAAGCAAATTTACTATTGATTTTTTTGATAGACAGTATATAGTTGATTATCCGAGTGGAGAAGTTTGGAATAGTAATGGAAGTCTCTGTAAAAATTTCGAACTTAAGATTCTAATGCTTAGGTATTTGTGTAATTCTAAAGGTATACCTCTTACAAATAAATATATAACTTTTAAAGAAGTTCCTGGAGGCAATGTCTATTATCCTAACTTTCTAAATAGAACTCTAGCAAGACTTTCAGAAATCTTTACATCTAAAATAGATAAATATAAACTGGTCATGGAGAATATTGGAGCTGAAAAAGTAAAGATGGGTGACCTAGCTTATAAGTTTACATACATAGGTAATACTTCTATGATATTTATACTTTGGTTTGGAGATGATGAATTTCCACCAAATTCAAATATATTATTTGACTCTAATATAATTTATTATTTTAATGCAGAAGACTTAGCAGTTGTTCCTGACACAGCTATAGATGCAATTTTGAATAAAGTAAATCAATTATAAACATTGATACTATTGTAGTAGAATTCTTGATAAATTTAGTCAGAATCTAATATGAAATGGAATTAAGAAATGAACGTAGAAAATCAATATTTATCAGATAAGGTAAGCCAAGTACACTAGCTACAACACACTACTATGAGATATTAGAAAATCTAGAAAAAAGATAATGTTATTATACACAAATAAGTATAGCTTCTTTGTATTTTTTAAAGCTGCTATACTTATTTAAAATGATGTTACATAAAACATGTTAAACTGGCTGGTCTAACCGATTTAAATATTATTGTTTACTCTTTCCAATTTGTAACACAATCTCATAATTTAACTTACTTCTCCTTAGGTCAACTCCAGATATACTTTTTATCATCCCACAGTCTAACATGTCTTCAAAGACCTTTCTAGATATGCCAAGCTTCTCACGTAATAACGTGGATACCTTTAATTGACATGGATACTTACTTGCAATACGAATTTGTGTAGAGTCATCAATACAAATATCTTGACCTACTATTTTATATTCTGGGATGCCAACTTTCGCCCCATTTCTATGTAAAAACTCAACATTCATAGCATATTGTTTAACAAGATTATAATCATTCGTATAAAATTGTTCTAATATCTCTGGATTTAAGTTTTTTGGATTAATACGAGAATATATGGTTGAATTCCATGTTGAATCACAATTTGAGCATTTATATATTAACCAAATATCTAAATACTTATGTTGGGCATTCACTCTAAATAAATCTGAACAAATGTATTCAGTCTTTTTCCCACATTTTTTACAGTACCTAATTACTGGCAATTGGGATTTATACTCAATCTCCCAAGTAATTTTTTGCATAAATACATTTTCCTTTCTATAATATTGCTAAAATAGAAAGTCGTGAAAAGGTGGAATATAATCAAGCATTTTTTTCAAAACAGTACCTCCTAATTTTTAATAAATTTAAATTTCAATTACACACTTATATAATAAATTATTTTCTCTTAATATCGACACTACTGCTGAATTTTCTTATTATATAAGCTTCTGAAATTAATTAAATTATAGCATCCACTAAAAAAAAACTATACCTTAAACATTTTTAACAAAAGAAAATAAGCCAGTATAGTTATAGAACTATACTGGCTTACATTTAAATATCTTTTCTTTTTTCTTGTAATATAATTCTTTGAATACTCTTCAAAGACAGATAATATTTTTCTGATAAATACTGCAAATCATGACCAACTTGATAATCTTCATAAATTTGCATATTTCTAATTGTTAAATCTTCACGAGTAGATGTATTACTTCCCCATTCTCTTTTATTGTTTGATTTTCTGGGAATATAAATACATTCTCCATCCACATATTCTTGTATCAATTCAAGTAATTCTTCTGGTAATATATGTATTGCTTTTTTATAGCTCATTTTGCTCTCCTATTAAACAGTAATTTTTTATTAGGAATAGCAAAGGGCTATCTGTATATTAAATTTTATAGTTGCAATAGCCCTTGCTATGCAAAAATAAAGATTAAATCAAGCATAAAGTCTCACCCCTCCTTATATCACAGCGATACATATAAGTCTATCAATAGCACAAATAGTTGTCAATCAACATAATTTCTTTATTTTTTATTTATATTTGTAGTTTATTATATATCAAATTAGAATTGTTAATTAAAAGAAACTTTTACATTGATGGGTTTATTACTGAACATGGAACTCCAACTATACATTTTCCACAGATATCACATCCACCTATATAAGAATATTTTTTCTCATTTATCATACACATTTCATAACACTTATTTCTATCAAACCCATCTTCTTTTAAAGCTTCTTTCACACATTTACTTACACACTTTTTACAACTATTATTCTGTTTATACAAGCAGTATTCCTTTTCTGGTCTTTTAGTTGGTTCTAACTTTAAGCTTGTGATTATACTTCCTATCCTTCCACAACATCCTTTTTCTGTAATAAGCATATTGTTTAGACCAAAAGTTCCAAGACCTGCTATGAATGCTACATGTCTTTGTGACCAATCACTAATCAATTTATCATTATCAAAATTATATGACCCAGGAATAGCATAGGAGTCAAATCCCATGTTGCCTAGCTCTTCACATAAAAAATTATTTAAATCGGAAATCAATTTATTAGTTTCTATATAAGCTCTTGCCCAACTTTCTGAACATTCGAGCCCTCCAATATTACTATTATTTATGTTTTTATCAAAGGGTATAAAATATGTAATTATAGTCTTACCATCTTTTAAAAAATCTTTTGGCATAGCATGAGATGTTCCTACAATATTTTTTAACTGATAAAACATTTCATCTTCAGCAGAAGCATAGGCAAATAAAAGCTCTTGCCACTTTTGAGTCACATCATTTGAATTATAATAATCTTTTACAAAGTTATTCATTAATTTTTCAATTCTATTTTTCATAATATCCCCCCAAAAAAGTATCTCTTTCTAATTTAATACTATTATTTTATATTATATAATAGTATGCTATATTCTGCTCATCAATTAATATAAAAAAGCTTCTAATATCAATCAGATACTAGAAGCCTTTTTTTAATTATATAATTTAGTTAATCGAAATTCCTGCACTTGCATATCCTGCTACAGTATTAACTAATGAAAGTCCTGACGCTGTCGCTGTAAATACTAGTAAGAATCTAGTTTGTGCTGTTACTGATATATTTAATCCTGTTACAATTCCATTAGAAACTGAACCAAGTGATAATATACCTGTAAGTGGTGGAGCCAGTGTAACTGTTGCTCCTGGTACAGCTGTAAATGAGTTGTTTGGTGCAGTTGATTCATAAAGTGTAGCTGTAATTGTGACTGTTGAACCAATAAGTGAAAGCGCTGCTGTTGTACTAAAATATGCTGAAATAGATGTTATTGTTCCAGCTCTTGGCATTGAAAATGCAAAGTTAGTCAATGTTCCTGCTGCATTTGTAAGGTCTATTACTCCACCAACTATACTTAGGCCTGGAGCTGAACTTCCAAAACCTACAAATCCTGGTGTACCCACTAATCCACCAGCTATAGTTGTAAGTGCTAGTGGTATACCTGATGCAAAAGGTATTATAGCACTAGCTCCTGGTATTCCTGTTGCCCCTGTTGGACCTGTTGCTCCTGTTGGACCTGTTACTCCTGTTGGACCTGTTACTCCTGTTGGACCTGTTACTCCTGTTGGACCTGTTACTCCTGTTGCTCCAGCTGCTCCTGTATTTCCTGTTGCTCCTGTTGGGCCTGTTGCTCCATCTGCTCCTGTATTTCCTGTTGCCCCTGTTGGGCCTGTTGCTCCATCTGCTCCTGTATTTCCTGTTGCTCCTGTTGGGCCTGTTACTCCTGTTGCTCCAGCTGCTCCTGTATTTCCTGTTGCTCCTGTTGGACCTACCAATCCGTCTGCCCCTGTATTTCCTGTTGCTCCTGTTGGGCCTGTTGCTCCATCTGCTCCTGTATTTCCTGTTGCTCCTGTTGGACCTGTTGGACCTGGTACTCCATCTGCTCCTGTGTTTCCTGTTGCTCCTGTTGGACCTACTAATCCATCTGCTCCTGTTGGGCCTGTTGCTCCTGTTGCTCCTGTCACTCCTGTTATTCCTACCCCTGTTGCTCCTGTTGGACCTGTTGGACCTGTTGCTCCAGCTGCTCCTGCTGCTCCTGTTGGACCTGTTGGACCTACTAATCCATTTGCTCCTGTATCTCCTGTTGCTCCTGTTGGACCTGTTGGACCTGTTGCTCCATCTGCCCCTGTATTTCCTGTTGCTCCTGTTGGGCCTATCAATCCATTTGCTCCTGTTGCTCCTGTTGGGCCTGTTGGACCTGTTGCTCCAGGTGTTCCTGTTGCTCCTGTTGGACCTATTAAACCTGTTGCTCCTGTTATTCCTACTCCTGTTGCTCCTGTTGGACCTGTTGGGCCTGTTACTCCAAATCCTGTTGCTCCTGTTATCCCTGTTGGACCTGTTATTCCATTTGCTCCTGTTACTCCTGTTGGACCTGTTGGGCCTGTTACTCCATCTGCTCCTGTATTTCCTGTTGCTCCCGTTGGACCTGTTGGGCCTGTTACTCCAAATCCTGTTGCTCCTGTTGCTCCTGTTGGACCTACTGACCCTGTTGGACCTGTTGGACCTATTAACCCTGTTGCTCCTGTGTTTCCTGTTACTCCTGTGTTTCCTGTTGGGCCTGTTGGACCCATTGGTCCGGTTGGACCTGTTGGGCCTGTTGGACCTGTTCTACCTCTTGGACCCATTGGTCCGGTTGGACCTATACATGATGGTGGGCAACCATGATGACAGTCACAACTATTACAACTATCACAACTGCTATTGCAATCATCATAGTTGTTATCATGGTTATTACCATCAAATGGGCCAAAATATTTATTTCTACTCATTACTTAAAGCACCTCCTAATATATTTGAGCTTTCATGCTCTCTATATAATATGTCAAAATTAGTATTATTGTGACTTATCAATAACTTTTATATTTACTAAAATAATTTTCATTGTACAAAATAGCACTATCGTTAGGTTTGATTTCTTTTGCTTTTTCATGATAAGATATCGCTTTATCCATTTCTCCTAGTTTGTCATAGCATACACTTAATTGTATATATGGTAAGTATCCATAACAATCATTTGACTTAAATCCTCCATTAATGTCATTTTTATCTCTAGTTAATGCTACTTTATACCAAAAAATAGCTTCTTTATATCTTTGTCTATCAAACAAGTGCTTTCCTATATCACAGCAAACTTCTGCTCTTGGCTCATCAAATTCAAAGCTTCTAAATAAAGAATATAAGGCACTTTTTTCATCATTAATTAAGTAATAACATGTGGCTAAATCTCTGCAAGCACTTATACAATCCTCAATCCACCCTTTTGAAGAGTCTAAAAACTTAGTAAAACCTTCTATAGCATCTTTATATCTTGCATTATAATACAATTCTCTTGAGTAATAAAACTGATGTCTTGGCTCCAATATCCTACCTTCTGAAATCATTTTTTCAAAAATTCTGAGATTTCTTAAAGGGTCCTGTCTATGAAGTTTTTTATGTGATATTGCAATGTCAGAATAAAATATTTCTCCAACAAGAGGTATTACTTCATGAATAGGGTCAACCCATTTATAATTAGAACTTCTCTTAAATAAGCGTTCTCTATAATATGATAAAGTTGGTTTTCCGTTTTCATCAAATGATACATTGTATTTTGCCATGACCATATCAATAGAAGTATCTAAATTTTCTTTAACTTTTGATAGTTCTTTTCTATCCTCTTCTAAAATTATGTCATCTGCATCAAGCCACATTATATAGTCTTTAGAAGCTTTAGAAAATGAAAAATTTCTCGCAGCAGAGAAGTCATCTATCCATTCGAAATCGTACACCATGTCTGTATATTTTGAAACTATTTCTTTTGTGGAATCTGTGGAACCAGTATCTACAACTATAATTTCATCTACTAGATCCTTTACACACTCTAAACATCTGCCTATAACTTCTTCTTCATTTTTAACAATCATGCACAAACTTATTGTAATCATAATGTACAACTCCTTTGTCTTTTATATATTACAGACATAAGTAATATATGGTATTTACTCTTATTTTGTTATTGAAATATGGAAAATTTTTAACGACAAAAAATTAGTAGGTAAGTTTATTTATCATATATGTTTATAGTTCATTTTTATTTAATTCATAATTTAAATATATCGATTTGATTGATATTTATTTTTGCGTTACCATAAGTATAAGAATACGTAAAATTTAACCATTCATACAAGATAAAAAATAAAACTATTTTTGATAGGAGGTAAATTATGAAAAAATACTTTGAAATATTAAAATCTAGTGGAGCTGACATTGCAGTTTCAATAGACCCTAAAACGATTGTCACAGCAGCATGGACAATTTATAAGTGTCAGTTTGGTTGTAATACATATGGTCATAGTCATTGTTGTCCACCCAATACTCCAACCTATCAACAGACGCAAGCAATAATAGATTGTTACAAAAAAGCTATTTTATTTCGATGTCATAAAATGAGTATTGTTACTCCTTTAGCTGTTGAAATAGCAAGAGAACTTTTTTTAGATGGATATTATAAATCAATTGCTTTTGGAAGTGGCCCTTGTACAAAGTGTGCTAAATGTAATCCTGATACTTGTAGTTTTCCTAACAAGACTGCTCCATCAATGGAAGCATGTGGTATTGATGTTTTTGCTACAGTAAGGTCAAATGGACTTGAAATAAATACTTTACGAGAAAAAGGAGAAATTCAAAACCACTTTGGCTTATTATTAGTTGATTAAAAAAATTAATATTTTCTACTGAACTTTTTATATCAATTTTTTGTATTTATTATCTGCATAATAGTATGCAATTATATATTATAAACTTATATTTATAATCTTCTTTATCTTTTATCATAAGTTCATAGGATTTACATCTAAATTAACCCCTTATGCAAATTAACCAGTGTGGTCTATAAGTTATCATATCATTGCAACCACATTGGTTAATATCTCTAGAAAATCTCTAAACTGATACGTAAAATTACTATTTATTACTTATTTACTTGACATTTTAAAAAACTTCTTTTTTTAAACAAAAAAATAATCATGTTCATTTAAACATGATTATTTTGACATTAGTTATATACTATAAATTAAGCTTTTAAAATAATACTCTACTCACACTTCTCCATTATATGATCAATCAATCCATATTCTTTAGCTTCCTTTGCAGTCATAAAATTATCTCTATCTGTATCTACTCTAATATCTTCTATTGATTTTCCAGTATTCTCAGAAAGAATTCTATCTAATTTTTCCTTTGTTCTCAACATATTATCTACTGCTATTTTTACATCTGTTGCTTGCCCTTTAGCTCCACCCATAGGTTGATGTATCATAATTTCTGCATTAGGTAAGGCATATCTTTTTCCTTTTGTACCTCCAGAAAGTAAAAAAGCGCTCATACTTGCAGCCATACCAATACAAATAGTTGATACATCACATCTTACATAGTTCATAGTATCGTATATAGCAAACCCTGATGTTACAGCCCCTCCTGGGCTATTTATATATATAGTTATATCTGCATCTGGGTCTTCTGATTCTAAGAATAGTAATTGAGCTACTACTAAACTTGCAATAGCATCATTAATTTCTTCGCCTATAAATATAATTCTATCTTTTAATAGTTTTGAATATATATCATAAGACCTTTCACCTTGACCTGTCTGTTCAATTACATGTGGTACTAAACTCATGCTACTTTCACCTCACAATTAATATTAAAGTTGAGATAAGAATTGATTTCATCTCTTCTTCGTTCATAACTAATACTTGTATAAGAAATACAATCTACATTTTGGATTTGATGATTTGGATTTAAAACAAATCTTTGTTGAATAGGATAAAATTCATCTTTACTTCTATATACTTGTGGAGATTCTTTATATAAAGTTTTAAATGCTAATGTGAAAGACTGGTGTGTAGCATATCCAACTGTAAGAGCTATATCTATAATGTATTTATCTGTAAATACAAGTTGTCTAGCTGCTTCAGTAAGTCTCCTTCTTTTAATATATTGATACATAGTACATCCCACAATGTTTGTAAACATTCTGTGTAAGTGATATTTTGAATAACTAGCAACATCAGCCATTTTATCTAGATTTAGATTTTCTGTAAGATGTTCTTCTATATAATCAATGATTTCCATAATTACATCTGTATTTGTTTTCAACCT
The DNA here is from genome assembly GCF_020658275.1 of Clostridioides sp. ES-S-0190-01. Taxonomy (NCBI): domain Bacteria; kingdom Bacillati; phylum Bacillota; class Clostridia; order Peptostreptococcales; family Peptostreptococcaceae; genus Clostridioides; species Clostridioides sp. ES-S-0190-01. The sequence goes on from NZ_JACVWA010000038.1 coordinate 48,331, forward strand.
CATCATCTCCTTTTAAGTATTATAACTCATACAAGAATTTTCTTCTTAATATAAATTGCTATCTTAAATTAATGACTGATATAAAAACTCAATTAATAATAAATTTATAATTTGTTGAATTGTCTTAGCTATTATTTACTAATTTTATTTTTCCTATATTCTTTCAAACCTTTATTTAATAAAATAGATTCTTCCTTATCTCTTTTACAAGTAGCAAGTGTTATACAAAGATAGATAATAAATATAGATAGTGCTATAAACAGAGTTTGAAAAATATGACCACTATCAATCCAATTACTTTTAAATGAAAACCACAGAACGAAAACAAATAGAAAAATTATATGAATTACTTGGCGAATTAGTAACTCTTTTCTACCTAGTTCTCGTTTTGAATAAAAAATTAATGTGGATAGAGATGTGACCAATGCAATTAATAAAATCTGTTGGAAAATATTTATACTAAATGTCTCATCAGGGCTAAATACTAAACAAGAAGTAAAAACAGATATTAAAACTCCTGTAGTTATCATACAAAAATAACGAACTACATACTTTAGTGTATTTATTAAATTCATATTCAATCAACTCCTTTATATCTTTAGTTTTTTCTTCAACATTGGTACATATTGGCGTGAAATAATTGTCTTTTCACCATTATCTAGTATTACTTCAAATCTACCATTAAACGCTGGTACAATTGAGTCTATTTTTGTAAGATTTAATATTACAGACTTAGATATTCTAAGAAAGTCACTATTAAAAAAAATTTCCTCAATCTGATAAAGCTTCTTCTTAAACTCATAAACATCATTTTTACAATAAAGATAAGTGTGGTTATCTACAGATTCGAAGTAATAGACATCTAAAGGATTGATACGATAGAGTTGTTCATTTTTATATGCTATAAGAGACTCTCTTTGCATCTTGATGTTAAAAATCAATTTAAGTATTTCATCATCAATATTTCTGCATCTTATTATAATTTCATCCTCTTCTCCGTCTAAGGGAGTTTCAATTATTACCTTCACTCTAACACATCCTTTCTTTTGATTTCTATAAAAAGACTATAGTATATTTTCCTACTATTAATTTCTAGCTTTTTTTCTTGATACCATAAGTATAGTAACAAAATAAAATACTATTGCAGAAATAACTAGAAACATAATATGAATTGAATTTTCAGACAAACTTCCAATACCACCAAATGTTACTCCCATATGCTCATTAAATTCAGTTAATGCATTTGTTGAATCCACAAATGTTACTTTTGATGGAGGCTCCGTAATAATTTGTCTAAGCAATACAGTCCCATGTGAAATTGGAAATAACTTTATAAGGGTTTGCACTGCTTGAGGTAAGCTTCCAATAGGTATATAAATTCCTGTCAAGAATCCAATAAGAGTACCTATAATCGTAGAAGCAGTTGAAAATGTATCTATGCTATTTAACAAATTTACAATAAAAAATATCATTGCACTAGATGATAAAACGGTTAATAAAATTACACCAATAACCTTTATAATAGAAAGCATAGGTAAAAATTGTCCCCCACTTGATACAATATATATCTCTGCAAGTATAAATGTAAATATACTCATAATTACACCAATTAAATATGAACTTAAAATATATCCTCCTACCAGCTCTCTTGTTTTAACAGGTGAACAATAAAAATCTTTGTTTCTTTTTAACTCCTTATCCAATACTGTAACTCCAAAAGAACCCATTGTTGTAGTTACAGAAACAACAGAAATAATTCCTGCCATTGCCCAACTATTCATTAATATGTCTATATCTTTAATATTTGGATAACCTTCCTTTAAATTTTCTCCTAAAAAAATAACATAGATGCCGATTACAATTATTGCACCTAAAAAAGATGAAAATACTCCTCTTTTATTTCTTAAAAAAATCATTATATTTCTTTGTGCTATATTAAACATTTTTTTCACCTCTATTTCTAACTATATTCAAAAATACATCATCTAAATTATTTGCTTTGTATTTATATTTTAGTTCATGAGGTGAACCTTTTGCTGTTATAACACCATAGTCAAGCATTACAATATAATCAGCTTTTGAAGCCTCCTCCATATAATGGGTTGTAAGAACTATAGAAAAACCATATTGTTTTTGTAATTTTAATATAGTATCCCATACACATTTTCTAGATTCTGGGTCAAGCCCTGTTGTAGGCTCATCTAGAAACAGTATTTTAGGAGTATTTAAAAGAGCTCTTGCTATATCGGCCCTACGCTTTTGACCTCCAGACAATTTACCATATGGTCTATCTATAAATTCCATAGCTCCTACAGATAAAGCAGATTTATGCACAATTTGTCTTACTTTATCTTTATTCTTGATATAAAATTTTGCACGAATTGTAAGATTCTCTCTTACTGTCAAAAGTGAATCTAGTATACTTTCTTGAAATACTACTCCAATTTTTTCTTTAATTTTATTATCCTCTACACCTAATTTATGCCCATCTATAATCACTTCTCCGCTATCATAACTCAATAACGTACAAAGAATATCAATTGTTGTAGATTTTCCAGCACCATTAGCTCCCAGTAATGCAAACAAATTCCCTTCCTCTACATAAAAATCAATCCCTTTCACAGCTTTAAAAGTATCATAGCTTTTTTGCAAATTAATTACTTCTATTATCTTATTCATACATTTCATCTACCTTCCTTAATTGATGATTTCAGAATACAATAAGTAATTTGTCCACACAATACAACTGGAAGTATGTAGTATAAATGAATATGTGAGTTGTAAAAAAACTAAAGTAAAATACATACCTAAAAATAAGATATTGTAAAAAACCTTTCCTAATACATCTTAATTTGTATGTATTATTTTTCTAAGCATTCTTACTCCCTGTTCAATTTCATCAAAATTAAGATGAGCATATCCTAGGACAACTTCATGGTCATATTCTGCTTTATTCTCAATTGCATATTGCTGTATAGGATAAACCCTGATATTTGCTTTATAAATTTGATTGATTAGTTTTTCAGTAAAAATAACATTATAAAAATGAACAACTATGTGAAGCCCAGCTACTTGACCCTTTATTTTAAATTCATTTATAAATTCAATATTCAAAATATCAATAAGATATTTACGCTTTCTATTATATAACTTCTTCATTTTAAATATATGTTTTTCCAAACCTCCATTTTTAATAAATTCAGCTAGAACATACTGAGATATAGATTCTGTATGAACATCAGAATACATTTTTAAGGATTTATAATCATCTATTATATCATCTGGCAACAACATAAATCCCATACGAATGGCTGGAGATAGTATTTTACTAAACGAACCTATATAAATTACTTTATTTGGATTAAGTTCATAGAGGGAACTAATTGGTTGACCTTCATATCTAAATTCACTGTCATAATCGTCTTCAACTATATAGCAATTATTCTCTACTGCATATTTAATAAGTTCTAGTCTTCTTTGAATTGGTAAAATACCACCTAATGGATATTGATGTGAAGGTGTTGTATATATAAAAGAAACATCCTTTATAGATTTTATTAGGTTAGTATTTATACCTTTATCATCCACTTGAATCCCAACAACTGAATATCCCACAGTAGAAATTACCTTTAACAATCCTTTGTGAATAGGATCCTCCACAATAACTTTTTGATTATTTTTATATAAAACTTGTGATATTAAAGATAGCCCTTGTGTTGAACCAGAAACAATCATAATATTTCGTGGACTACATCTAATTCCTCTAATACGAAATAAATATTGTGATATTTCTTCTCTCAATTTCCACACCCCTGCAGTACTATTATATCTAAAATCTAAGTGTGACAAATCATGTAGTATTTGTTTATATAACTTTGATAATTCTTTGCGTGGAAATAGCTTTAATTCTGGAATTCCAGAACAGAAATCTATATAATTATTTTGTTTATACTCATGTAAACTATCTCTAATTTCAGAAGTATAGTCTAACTTAAAGTCAATTTGATGGTCTAATATTACTTTGGCTATAGTTGTGCCATAGCCATGCCTTGTTTCCAAATATCCCTCTGCAATTAATTGATTATATGCATCTAACACTGTATTTCGTGATACAGAAAGTTCTTTTGCCAAAGTTCTAGATGAAGGTAGTTTTTGTTCAAAATTTAAGCTCCCGCTTAAAATCATGTCTTTTATCTCACAATAAATTTGTCTTGACAATGATATGCCACTATTTCTATTAATTGTAATCCACATTTTAATACCTCCAAAAGTGGTTCTATAAAATTACTATAAAAATGGAACTACAAAATCCATTTTTTACTTGCTAAGATTATACCATAAAACAAAAAATTAAAAGGAGTCTAAATTATGTTAGAAATATCAAGTAACACAAAGGAAATTTATCCCAATATTAAATTTGGAGTTATGATTGTAAATATGACCTATTCAACACCTAATGAAGAAAATTTTTTACTTCTTAAAAACTCTGAAATTGAAAATATTATTGCACAAAACCCTGAATACAATCGCAAAGAAAAAATTAAAACAGAGCCTCTTTCCAACTACATAAAGTATTATAAAAAATTTAAAAAAACTTATCCTGTATTACTTCAATTAGAATCCCTTTTACTAAAATCAAAAGGTATTCCAAATGTAAATCTGCCTATTCAAGCAATGTTTTTAGCAGAATTAAAAAATCTTCTTCTAACAGCAGGACATGACCTTGATAAGATAGAATTGCCTTTAAAAATAGATTTAGCAAATGAAAATGAACATTTTTATGGTATAGGAGAAAGAAAGCAAACTCTAACAAAAGACGATTTATTTTTATCAGATAACCTTGGTATACTATCTAGTATTCTTAATGGACCAGATAATCGTACACAAATTACAAAAAAAACTAAAAATATTCTATACTTTGTATATGCTCCTGATGGAATTTATGAAAAACAAATTTATAACCACCTAAGTGATATAAAGGATTATATTTTAAGTGGTTTTCCAGACTCGAAAATTGATTTAATTGATGTATTTTAATTAATATAAATATATTTTAATTAATATCAATGTATTTTAGTTAATATAATGAAAATTTAAGCTTAGCAGATATTCAAAGTATTAGTGGGTATTCTAAGTAATTAAAATAGTGAAGTATACATCATTGTTCAACTAGATATATACTTCACTAAAATTAATTTTATATAAGTATTAACTTTTTTTAAAACTTTATTTAAAAAAATAACTCATTATATATCTCATATAGATAGTTTAATTTTATATCTAAAGAGTTTCATAAGAAACAATTTCATTTAAAGGAAGACGAGTTTTATCATGTCTATTTGGACTTTCTGGTGTTCCAACTTCGTATCCTATTAGTAATATATTTACTGGCTCAATATTATCTGACAAATTAAATTCTTCTCTAATTACATCTGGATTGAAATAGCATACCCATACACTCGCTAATCCAAGTTCAGTTGCTTGTAACATCATGTGATCAGTAACTATACTTGTATCAATATCTGTAAGTTGTTTACCATCAAAAGGCCTTGTCCAAGCTTTATACTTATCCCCACATACGATAATTGCTAATGGTGCATCATATATATTCGCAGCCTTAGAAACTTTATTAAGACCTTCTTTTTCTTGTATTACAATTAATCTTTGAGGCTGACGATTCCCCCCTGTTGGAGCTACTCTAGCAACTTCTAAAATTTTCTCAAGTTTTTCTTTTTCAACCTTTTTATCCTGATAATTACGACAAGAATATCTTTTTTTTGCGATTTCAACAAAATTCATTTATTTCCCCCCTATCATTTTATTAGGCTAAGTTGATGATTTATTTAACCTATGCTATAATCTTATCACTATAATTATATATTACAATAATGTACTTTTTTGTAACATAGTACCAAAAAGGGTACTTCAAAATATATTGAGAGGTCTAAAAAAATGAAAAAATGTTCAAGTAATTACAGTTGTCCTATAGAAGCAACCCTTGCATTGATTGGTGGTAAATACAAGACACTTATTCTTTGGCATCTTAAAGATACCACATTAAGGTTTAATGAACTTAAAAAATTAATACCTAAAGCAACTGCTAAAATGCTAACTCAACAATTACGTGAATTAGAAACAGATGGCTTAATTGTAAGAGTTGTTTATCCTGTTGTACCTCCAAAAGTTGAATATTCATTATCTGATTTTGGAAAAAGCATTATTCCTATTTTAGATGTTATGTGTGATTGGGGTTCTGATTACTTAAATAATCTTTAATTTATTATAATTTAAATCCCATAGCTAATTTTACAACTTCCATATGTTCCTTAGATGTCAACATTTCTAAAAGCTTAAAAGCTACATGTGGTGCGGTTTCTGGACAATATGAAGTTATAATGTTTCTATCTACAACAATTGGCTCATTGACTACATTTACATCAAATTTACTTAACTGTTTTTGTCTTTGACCATCTTTTAAATGATATGTAGTAGCTTTACGATTTTTTAAAACACCACTTTTACCAACAGGTAAAGCTGCTACACAAATAGTAGCAATTATCTTCCCTTTTGCATCAAACTCTCTTATTAAGTCTAAAAAAGATATATCATATGCTTCGTCATAAAATCCAAACTCTTCAAATCCTCCAGGAATAGCTAATGCATCATAATCATCTACACATATTTCATCTATTGTTTTGTCAACTAATACTGGAACATTAAATGTGCTTACAACTTGCTTTTTAAATCCACCAGTTACTACATCTATATCGTAATCATAATCATTTCTAGCCCATCCCATAACATCTACAAATACACTAAATTCCATAGTTTCAAAACCTTTTGCTAAAAAAACTAAAACTTTCATATTGTATTTTCCTCCTAAAAATATGTAAGAAAGTAGGTATTAATATAATCAATATTTTAGTATATGCTTATCTAAAAAATATCTTTGATTGTATTAATTTCCTCTTTAATTGTTGATAAAACAATGGTTGTATTAGCTTTCTGGATTCCTCTAATTTTTTTCAAAGTTATTGATATAAATTCTTCAAGTTCATTTGTATCCTCTGCTAATACTTTTATTAAATAATCATATTCTCCTGAAATGTGATGACATTCTAATACAGTGTCATACTCCAACATAGTCTTCTTAAACTCTTCTATACTTTTAGATAAATCTGTATTGATAAATACGAAAGCTAAAAGTTTATACTTTGTTTTTTCTCGATTGATTTGAATAGTATACTTTTGAATTATATTTGACTGTTCAATTTTCTTTATACGCTCTGAAACTGCTGGTATTGATAGATTAACTTGTCTACTTATTTCAGAAGTTGAGGCTCTACTGTTCTTTTTTAGAGAATTAATTATTTTTAAATCTATCTCGTCTATGTCTATTCACCTCCTTAATTATTTAATATGATTTTATCTAATAATTTAAAATAAGTAAATAATTTAAATTATTTCAATAAAATTTAATGAAATATAGTATTTATCATTAAATTTTTAAACTAATTAAATACAACATACATGACACACTTAAAATATTTAAACTAAATTAAAATTAGTATTTTTATTGTATATCAACTAAATTTTTCTAAGTGTAAAGCTAATACTCTTCGAATTATTATTTTATAGTAACAAACTTTTTTATTTTATAAAAAAAGTAATGATTATAATTTATATATTTATAAAATTACAATCATTACTTAGTATTAATAATATATGTATTTCTCTATATACATATATTATATGTATCCTTTTACATACCTTTAAATTTATCTACTTCTTTAAGAAATGTATCTTTTGGCATAGGCTTTGCATACAAATAACCTTGTGCATAGTAACAATCAATACTCATTAAAAATTCTGCTTGTTCTATCCTCTCAACACCCTCACAAATCACCTCTAATCCCAAGTCATTTGCCATCTCAACTACTTTACTAATAATCTTACCTACCTTACCTTTTCCTTCAGAATTATCTAAGAGAGATTTATCTATTTTAAGAATATCTACAGAAACTTGATTAAGAAGATGTAATGAAGAATATCCAGAACCAAAATCGTCAACAGAAATTAAAAAACCAAGTTCCTTAATCTCATTTATCATATCATTTGATATACTATCATTTTCAAATAGACTTTCAGTTATCTCAAGTTCAATGATGCTTTTAGGTATATCATATTTAGTAAGCAAACTTTGTAATCTATTTATATAATCTTTTTTCTGAAAATGTACTCTTGATTGATTTACAGAGATTGAAATGGGTTTAACTCCAGAACTTATCCAAAATCTTGTCAACTTACATACTTCTTCTAACACAAAAAAATCAACATCTATAATTCCACCACTCTTTTCAAGTATAGGTATAAATTCTCCTGGATTCATAAATCCAAGTTCTTTATGATTCCACCTAACAAGTGCTTCTGCACCAATAATGTTATTTGTTCTCATATCAAACTTAGGTTGATAATAAATCTGAAATTCATTATGTTCTAATGCATAATCTATCCTATCAACAATCTCTTTTTCTTTGTTAAGACTTTCTCTAAGAGATTCATCAAAATATATAATAGATGAATTACTTCTTTTTGCTTTTCTTCTAGCAATTTCAGCATAATCAATAGCCTTTGTAATAACAATGTCTTGCTCTTTGATAATATATACTCCAAAATTTGCCTTTACTTTAATGCCAATCCCCTTAACTTCAAAGTATGAAATACTTTTACTTATATCAATAAGAGTTAATTCCAAATCTTCTTTTAAATCATAGGGTAGGAGTAAAAGGAAATGGTCTGCTTTTACATGAGCTATTAATGCCCTGTCTCCAATAACTCTATTCAAAACTGATGCAACTTCTTTTATAATCATATCTCCAGAATCTCTACCATAATTTTCATTTATGATAGCAAACTTAGATATATCAAAAGCAATTACTGTATAAAATTTTTCTCTATGCTTTTCTAGAATTCGTGGTGCTTGATCTTCAAATCCATTGTAATTCCAAACTCCATTCTCTACATCTTTAAATGCCAAATCAAAAATATGATTGGAATGTCTTTTGTTGATTGCAATAACATAAGAAAGTACTGCTATTATAACTAAAAAGAAACAAAAAGAAATTAAAACTGTTTGAACTGGATGCTGATGAATATACTGTGATAAACTAATTTTATAGTCTTGAAAAATTGTATGCTTTGCAATAATTTCTGAATACTCATCTTTATTAAGTGCATTTATTCTCTTATCCAAAATGGAATATAATGTTGGATTTATATTTTTTCCAACACCTAAAGATATATTAGTTTTATAATCATTAACTAGAATTGCTTTTAAATTATTATAATCTTTTTGTATATAGTCTTCAGCAGAATATGTATTTACAAATGCTGCATCTGCATCTCCACTTTTTACTGCATTTATAGCTTTTTCTTCAGATTTATATCTTTGAATATTGCTACCTTTATAATGTTCTTTGATATACTCATCATTGAATGTATCGCTCTCAGCAACAGCTATATTATCAATTTTGGTATTTTTATAATTTTTAGTTATAATGCTATAGTTCAATGTCATATAAGGAGATGTAATCTTAATTCCATTCTGCTCTGACCACCCATAATCTGAATTAAAAAAACATATAACATCTGCCTTTCCCTCTTTTACCATATCAATCGATTCTTTATATGAATTAGCTTTTACATAATCTATACTTAATCCAAGCTCTTTTACAATTAAATCAAATATATCTGGTACAATACCTTTAAGTCTACCTGTATCTAAATATGATAATGGATATGAGTTTGGCATACTTACTACACGTATATGATTATTTTTTTTTAAGTAATTGCTTTCTTCCCTGGAAAGAATAAATGTATCTTTATTACTAGACTGATAGTACTTACTATATAAATTAAACTTATATGCTGGATTGTCCATCTCAATATCTTCTAAAGCTTCATTTACATCTTGTAACAGTTCAGTGTTACCTTTTTTTACAATACAATAAAATGGGGATGGAGCAAATTGCGCAATTACGCTTTCATTTTTGACTTTTCTCAAACTACTAGTTAATATAGCATCTACTTTTCCACTTTTTAATGCATTTTCCAATTCTTCCTGATTTTTAAAATATTTAAATGTGTAATTAAATCCTTTTTCATTTGCAAATTTCTTTAAATGTTCATTTCTACTATTTCCATAAAGTAGTCCAACCTTTATTCCATTAAAATTTTTATAATCATTTGGTGTATACTTTGAATTTCCACTTTTTACTGTAAGTCGTGCATAACTACTTCCCATAGGTACCTCTGAAAAATCAAATTTCTCAGCACGTTCTTTTGTATATTGTGCAGAAGTAAGTAAATCAATCTGTCCATTTTCTAACATAGTTTGACACTCTTCCCATGTACCAGATACATACTCATATGTCCAGCCAGTATACTTTGCAATCTCATGAAGATATTCATATCCATACCCATTTCTATTTCCATTTTTATCATAATCATGATATCCTTCAAAATCAAAAAAACCTACTTTTATAACACGTTTTTCTGTCTTTGCAATTGATTGTATTGGAAAACACATAAATATCATACAATTAATTAAAAATACGATGAAAATCAGTCTCTTAATTGACACAAACTTTATCCCCCCTCATATAAAACCTTCCCTCAAATTATTTATAATCATTCTAATAATACATTACTTAGATTTATATCATACATAAACTTATCATTATACTTAATACTTAAAAAAATATATGTTTATCTAAGAATAAATAAACATATATTTTTAGTGATTACTCTAAAAGTATAACTTTATATAGTAATTATATATTTTTATTTATTATAATTATATAAATATCTTAGCATACCATTAAAAGTTCAACAATACTACACCTTTGATTTTATAAGTCGCAATATTTTATGAATATATTCTGCTAGGGAAAAATATGTAATTTATAGCAAGTAATAGAAAATATTAACTGTACTTAGTTTTTTTCAAGCTATTGACAAATATTTTTTTATAGCTTACAATTTTAGAGAAATTAAATATTTCGGTAGGTGAGGCTACCATAGGGATACGGGTTGCTGCCGCAAAATAGTGGAGACACTATGAGAAGGTCAACAGTTTATGTCGATTCCAAGGCATAATCTAACGCAATTTCATCGCCCTATGAAGTTAAAGCTTGAACGATGAATGAAACAGTTTGTACTGTTTTATAAATATACTTAGGTTTTTATACCTTGGTTATTTTTATATGGATTTAAATCCCTTGTCATTGTTCTTGCTTTGACAAGGGATTTTTTAATACCTATTTGTCTATTATAGGTTTATATATTTTGAATTTAGGAGGTGGAGAAAATGGACGTAGGAAGTAGTAGTAGCATAAGCCCTGTCGGGCGAAGTAGTCACTTATTTGAAGAATACATGTACTATTTTGTACGTCTTATTTCTTCTACCTGTTTTTAATAAATATAAAATAAGCGATGTGTTTTCGTCACAGGCTTATGTCTTTACTTCCTTTTTTCTGTACAAAACAGATAATTATTAAGGAGGATTTAGACATGATAAAAAAATTAAATAAAAAATTTATTACAAGAACTTCATCTAGTTCAACTTCAAAGGAACGTTTAATTGATTCAGCTACAATGAACGCCTGTATTTTATTAAACGAATATGAAAATTCTTATAATGGCTATTGTGAAAAAATGGTTAATAAAATGCAAGATAAGTACGGCAAAAATGAAATCACTCAAAAAAAAGGTGATTCTTTTATAAAAAAACTTATAAAATCTTTTATAAATCCCTTTACTATTGTACTTCTTACTTTAGCTATAATTTCCTTTATTACAGATGTTATTTTAGCAAAACCTGATGATAAAAATGCAACTACAGTTATTATAGTCTTAACAATGGTAACTATAAGTGGTCTATTGCAATTTATTCAAGAATCTCGCTCTGGAAAAGCAGCTCAAGCTCTAAGTGAAATGGTAAATACTACTATATCAGTTATGCGTAATTCTAAAGAATTAGTGGAAATACCACTAAGAGAAGTTGTAGTTGGAGATATTATCCATCTTGCTGCTGGTGATATGGTTCCAGCTGATGTACGTATATTACAGTCTAAAGATTTATTTGTTAGTCAGTCTTCTATTACAGGAGAAAGTGAACCAATAGAAAAGTTTTATAATACTAAAAAAAGTACTTCAAATAATGTTCTTGATTTAGACAACCTTGCATTTATGGGTAGTAATGTAATCAGTGGCTCAGCTATAGCTATTGTCATTGCAGTAGGTGATTGTACTATATTTGGTTCTATTGCTCAACAAATAACAAATAAAAAAACTATAACAAGTTTTGAAAAGGGTGTTAATTCAGTTTCATGGTTACTTATAAGATTTATGTTTGTCATGGTTCCAATTGTTCTCTTTGTAAATGGCTTTACAAAAGGTGATTGGACAGAAGCATTTTTATTTGCACTTTCAGTAGCAGTTGGGCTTACACCAGAAATGTTACCAATGTTAGTATCTGCAAACCTTGCAAAAGGAGCAGTTGCTATGTCACAGAAAAAGGTTATTGTTAAAAACTTAAGTTCTATCCAAAACTTTGGCGCTATGGATATACTTTGCACTGACAAAACAGGAACTTTGACTCAAGATAAAGTAATCTTAGAATATTCTCTTGATATTCATGGCAAGGAAGATAGACGAGTTCTTCGTCATGCATTTTTAAATAGTTACCATCAAACAGGTCTTAAGAACCTTATGGATATAGCTATTATCAACCATGCAAATGAAAATGGTATGCAAGAACTTTGGAAAAACTACACAAAAATTGATGAAATCCCATTCGATTTCAATAGAAGAAGAATGAGTGTAGTTGTTAAAAATAAACTAGGAAAAACTCAGCTTATTACAAAAGGTGCTATTGAAGAAATGCTATCAATTTGTACTCATGTTGAATATAAAGGTGATATTCAGTTAATCACTAATGAAATACGTAAGGAAATTCTTACAACTGTTTCTAAGTATAATGATGAGGGGATGAGAGTTTTAGGCATTGCCCAAAAAAACAACCCTTCACCTATAGATTCTTTTTCAGTTTCTGACGAAAGTAACATGGTTTTAATAGGTTATCTTGCATTTTTAGACCCTCCAAAAAAAAGTACAGCTAATGCTATAAAAGCATTACTTGAAAATGGAGTTGATGTAAAAGTCCTAACTGGTGATAATGATGCAGTAACAAAATGTATTTGTAAACAAGTAGGCATTAAAGTTAAAAATATCCTACTTGGTTCAGATATAGAAGACATGAGTGATACTAAACTTGATGAAATGGTGAAATGTACAAGTATATTTGCAAAACTTTCTCCAGAGCAAAAATCTCGTATAGTCGCATCTCTTCGTAGAAATGGTCATACGGTTGGTTTTATGGGTGATGGTATAAATGATGCTGCTGCTATGAAAGAATCTGATGTTGGAATATCTGTTGATACAGCTGTTGATATTGCTAAGGAATGTGCAAATATTATACTGCTTGAAAAAGACCTTATGGTATTAGAAGAAGGTGTTATTGAAGGAAGAAAAACATATGCAAATATTATAAAGTATATAAAGGTGACAGCAAGTTCTAATTTTGGCAATATGTTTTCTGTATTAATAGCAAGTGCATTTCTACCATTTTTACCAATGTTACCAATTCAAATTTTAGTGCTAAACTTAATCTATGATATCTCATGTATAACTATTCCATGGGATAATGTAGATGATGATTATCTAAAAATCCCAAGAAAATGGGACTCATCATCTATAAGTAAATTTATGACTTGGATTGGTCCAACTAGTTCAATATTTGATATTACAACATATATATTAATGTATTTTTTCATATGTCCAAGAGTATTTGGCGGAAGTTTTCATAGCTTAGATACTACAAGTCAACTTGGTTTTATATCTCTATTTCATGCAGGATGGTTTGTAGAATCTTTATGGTCTCAAACATTGGTTATTCATATGATAAGAACTCCACACATTCCATTTGTTAAAAGTAGAGCTTCATGGAGACTAACGCTCTTAACAACAATAGGAATTACAATTGGAACTATTATACCTTATACATCATTTGGAAATGCTATTGGTATGATTCCACTGCCAAATATCTATTTTATAGGGTTAATTTTTACTATCTTATCTTATATGGTATTGGTAACTATGATAAAAAAAATCTTTATAAAAAAATATGGAGAATTGCTATAATTTAAATATTTATATAATATATAATATATAAATATTTTAAAATATATTCAAATAAAAGAAGCTATTTACTTTTTTAAAATCTTGTAAGTAGCTTCTATTTTATTGTAATTAATTTATATCCTTTATTTTTATAATATAACTTAAACTTATTGTATTATAAAAGTTCTCGTGTAAAAATATCTTTTATATTGACTATAATTAAGTATTATGATAACATGATTTAAGCTATAATTAGTGATATATGTATTAAATTAAATGAAAAAAATCAAAAGTACAATAGTGCAATTTAAATATAAATGAATTAGAATTAATATTGAGATTAGGATGTGAATAATTATGATTTATATAAAATTAGTTAAACTTGTTAGAAAACTTAACTCTACACAAATGTATATGATGAAGCGTTGTGTAGAGGTTAATCTGGAAGCTTAAAGCTTCTATCTTCATCGGCAAATATAGGTTTAGTGTAGTTTTTTAGCTATGCTTATTTAAATTTACCTATTTGCCGATAGATATATAGATTTTATGGCCATAGATAGCAATGCTTATCTATGGCCTTTTGTTTTTCCAAAAGCAGAGGTCGGCATTTTATAATGCTATTCCTCTGCTTTTTTATTTTCATAAAATTTTTATAGTAAAAAAGGAGTTTGAATTATGAGTTTATTAAAAGTAAATAATTTATCACAATGTTTTATGGATAAATCACTGTACGAAAAAGCTGACTTTGATTTATTTAAAGGCGAACATATAGGTGTGGTTGGCCAAAATGGTGTAGGTAAAAGCACCTTAATTAAAATTTTATTAGGAGAAGTTATCCCAGATACAGGAGAGATTAAGTGGCAACCTAATATCAAAATAGGTCATTTGGACCAATATGCAGATATTAATAGAGATACAACAATATCATTGTATTTACACACTGCATTTGAAGACCTCTATAAAATAGAGAAAGAAATGAATTTGCTATATCAAGAAAGTTCTATATCTGGAAATGAGCAACAACTTATTAAGGCATCAACTTATCAAGAGCAATTAATAGCAAGTGATTTCTACTCTATAGACAATGAAATAAATAAGGTAGCAAATGGTCTTGGACTAGATTCAATAGGAATGAATCGTATTATTGGGGAACTTAGTGGAGGTCAAAGAGCAAAAGTAATTATGGCAAAATTACTACTTTCTAATTATGAAGTTTTATTATTAGATGAACCAACAAATTTTTTAGACAAAGAGCATGTTGAATGGCTTGCCAATTATCTAAATACATTTAGAGGTGCATTTATTGTAGTCTCCCATGATTTCGACTTTCTAGAAAAAATTTCCACAGGTATTCTCGATATAGAATTTGGAATGATTAAAAAGTATCATGGAAAATACTCAGAATTTCTTAAACAAAAATCACACTTAAGAGAGGATTATATTAGAAAATATCAAGCGCAACAAAAGAAAATAGAAAAAGAAGAAACATTTATACGTAAAAATAAGGCTGGTGTAAATTCAAAAATTGCAAGAGGAAGACAAAAACAATTGGATAGAATAGAAAAAATAGCTCCTCCTAACTTTACAGGAAAACCATGTATCCAATTTGCAGAAATTGAAATATCTGTGCAAAACGCACTCACAGTAACTAATCTTGAAGTTGGATACTATTATCCATTACTACCAAAATTAAATTTTTCTGTTAATGCAGGTCAAAAAGTAGTTATAACTGGATTTAATGGAATTGGTAAATCCACTTTGTTAAAAACATTGGTTAAAGATATCCCTTGTATTTCTGGAAGCTTCCTCTTTTCAGACCAGATAAAAATTGGTTATTATGAGCAGGATTTAAAATGGGAAAATCCTATTAAAACACCACTTCAAATAATGGCAGATATATATCCAAAATTAAGCACAAAGGAAATCAGACGCTCTTTAGCCAAGTGTGGTGTAAAAGAAGAACATGTTTCAAGAAGTGTTTCCACACTAAGTGGTGGTGAACAGTCTAAGGTTAAATTATGTTGTGTGATGTTGTCACCTTGTAATTTCTTGATTTTAGATGAACCAACTAACCACTTTGATGCAGAAACAAAAGATGCTTTACAAAATGCTTTGAAACAATTTAAGGGAAGTATTATTTTAGTTTCTCACGAAGAAAAGTTTTATAAAGGTTGGATTGACAAGGTATTTAATTTGAAATCGTAAATATTTTACTAAAGTATAAGCATATTAATAGGCACTCATAAATGAGTGCCTAAAAAACAATCACTAAAATTCATCCTAATCAACTCTATTCACAAGCTTATATCCAAGCCCTTTGACTGTTATAAGTATTTTAGGATTTGAAGGATTATCTTCAATCTTTTCTCTTAGATGTCTTATATGTACCATAATTGTATTGTCGCATATACTACTATATACACCCCATACCTGTTCATAAAGACTTTCTTTTCCTATAATTTTATTTAAATTTTGAGCCATATAACTTAAAAGCTGATATTCTCTACCTGTTAACTCAATTTCATTTGCATCTTTATACACACGGCATCCTTCTGTATCAACTGTAATATTACCTAACCTAATTATTGAATTTTCTGATGATACAACACTTTGATATTGTTGTCTACGCAACTGAGATTTGACTCTAAAAACAACTTCTCTTGGACTAAATGGCTTTGTTATATAATCATCTCCTCCACTACTAAGACCAAGTATTTTGTCAATATCATCATCTTTTGATGAAAGAAAGAGAATTGAACAATATGAAAACTCTCTAATTTTTTTGCACACTTCTATGCCATCTACATCAGGTAACATTATGTCGAGAATAACAACATCTGGACATTCTATCTTACACAAAGAAATCGTATCTAAGCCATTATAAGCTTTAACAATATTTTTAAAGCCATCCTTTATCAATACTTCCTCAATTAAATTTATTATATCTTTTTCATCATCAACAAGTAATATTTTCTTATCAAAGTATGTTTCCATAGTAAAATCACTCCTAATAAAGAGTTATTGTCTTTTATCTACTAACCCTCTAACTCTATGTGTTCTGCTTAAAGTATATTCAAATAATTAAACAAAATCAAGTACATATCAATTATAAATTAAATTATAGCTAATTGTAATCTTTCTCATATTAATTCAAACAATTAAATAACGTTTGAACAGAATTATCAAGAATATTCCATCCTTTTAGAAATATTAATAAGATTATGTTGTTGCTATAATAACCTTATGAATTATATGTGTTATGCTAGCAAATTACATTTAGCATTTTCAACATATTGTTTACATATAGTCCATACTTTCTCTATTGTCTCTTTGTTATTGACATAAGGTGGATAAACATCTGTGCTTGTAATGCTTTTTATAAATGATATTGAGTCATTAGCCATTTCAACAATCTTTCCTTGGTGATTTATTAGTTTTCCAGTCATACCTGTATAAACATTAGAGGTGCAAATCGAAAAGTAAGCCTCTCCAATAATTTCTGATTTTGGTATAATAATGTTTTGTAAAAATGCAAGTACTTTCCAATACGAATTAAATTTCTTAATTGTTTCTTTACTCATTTTTGTTGCTGGAACCATAATTGCATTTACACTTATATTATAAGGCTTGTATTCTTGTTTCATCATACTTGTAACCATAAGTAAAGCTATTTTAGAATCTCCATAAATTTTATAAGAATTATATTCTTTATCTTCTACAGTTTCACCACTTAAAACTCCAAAATTAATTTTTCTTCTTTCATCAAAAAAATGCTTTATATTTGTACTACATACATTTAGAATTTTAGGATTTTTTGATTTAGCAAGCATATCCAATAATAAATTGGTCATAAGAACTGGCCCAAATAGATTGGTAGCAAATGTTAATTCTATACCATCAATACTTCGTTGAAAATTTTTTTCTCCATGTTTAAAATGTCCAGCATTATGGATTAAGATATCCAATACATTGTATTTTTTTTTATAGGTCTCACAAAAACTATAAATTGATTGTCTCGATGAAATATCTAGTTGAAGCAAATCCACATTAATATTTTTAGTTTTAGCTATAATTTCCTGACACACGGGTTCACTAATCTGAATATTACGACATGCCATTATAATCCTATAACCCTCTGATGCAAACTTAAATACTGCTGCCTTTCCTATCCCTGAATTAGCTCCAGTTATTATTACAGTTCCTTTCATGTTAGCTACCCCCTTTTCCTTGATTCTGACTATTGTTTGGCCACTCATTAATTAATTTCTTCTTTAAATTTTCAAACCATGCTATTTCAAAATTTGTCCTGTCAATTCCAAACTTTAAGGTCAATAACTCAAAATCAATTATATCTTGAATATCTCTTTGTATGTTGGAATGTTCAGTATCTTGTAAAAAGTGATTAAACTGTTCTTGATTTTCTTCTAGATAGGTAATATACTGTAATTTTGCAACATTGATGTCTTGTATTTTGATATTCTCCAACTGCTCTCTTTCCTTTTTGAGGTCAACAATATAAGATTGAATTAGTGACAATCTTTTTTGTGTTGGAACAAATCCCATAAAAAATAATTTACTTAATTCCATATCCTTCACTTTACCTGCAACCATAGACGTCTCTACCCATTCTAAAAAACATGCTTTTCCTGCATCCGTTAATGAATAAAATTTCTTATTGACACTATTTTCAACAAACTCTTCATACACTATCATCTTCTTTTCAAGCAACTTTTTTATTGCCGCTTGAATACTTCCCATACTGTTGCTACACATCGAAGTGAAATTCATTTCTATGACACTTCTCAGTTCATAAATTGTCAGCTTCTTAAGCATAAGTAATCCTAAAATAATTTTGTCCATTTTATTTACTCTCCTTTTATATTACTAATAGTAACATTTCTAATAGATAAAATCAATCACTAAAAAAGTCAAAGTAACACCTTTAAAATCGCAGTAATAATCTTTTAAGAACTCTAGAAAATTAATTTTATATAGATTTTATAGCTTTAATAAGAAAACATTAATAGTCTTAATGATAACACCTAGAATATTTTAAGATAAATAATTAAAGATTTGTATCATACTTCCACATGTGTAAGCTTTAATATTTTATATTATAAGAACAATATTCTGTTTATAATTGACTTTATCTAAATCGTATTATAAAATACAAACAGAACAATATTCTGTTTATTTGAATAAGATGCTAATTTTATGGCAAGAAAATCTGCTTTAGAAGGAGGGAAAAGAGAAGAAATACTAGATTCTGCTATTCAATTATTTTTAAAGTATGGGTATGAAATCATCTCTGTTAGCATGATATTAAATAAGGTTAATGGAGAAGTTGGAATGTTTTATCATTATTTTAGCTCTAAGCAAGAGCTATTTTACAAATCATTAGAGCATTTCACTATTTTACAAATTAGTTAATAATAAGGTCCAATAAAAATAAACAGCATACAGTTATTTCTGAATTTTTAGGTAGAACGTTAAAAGTTCTACCTCTTATATTTACAAAGTGAATATATAATAAAAACATTTTAAGGAGGTTTGATTATGAAAATTTTATTTATAAATTTACCTTTTTCTGGACACGTATACCCTACCCTTGGGTTAGTGGAAAAATTAGTGAATAGAGGTAATTCTGTAACATACTTACTAACTGAAGAATGGAAAGATAAAGTCTTAGAAATGGGAGCTGACTTCCTTTATTATGAAGATAACGAAAAACTTTCTATTCAAATAAAAAATGTCTATCAAGCCTCTATAAAGGTAGCGCATGAATTCGATTTAATTATTTATGAGCATTTTTTCTTTCTAGGAAAACATATAGCAGAGAGATTCAATAAACCTGTTATTAGGATTATTACTGCACCAGCTACTAATAAAGTTTTGATGAAAGAATTTATTAATTCGGGTGGCGTGTTAAGTGTATTTCGTTTTGAATGGGTATGTCGTAGATGGACTAAAAAAGTATCAAAGGGAATTAAATTAAAGACTGATTCTTGGTTAAAAGAGATTACTGAAAATCCTCCAGAACTTAATCTTGTATATACTGTAAAAAAATTTCAACCATATGCAGAAGATTTTTCAGAAAATAAATTTAAGTTTCTGGGTACCTCTATTTATCAACGTAATAAAAAAAATGAATTTATATTGCCAAAATCAAAAAATAATTTGGTCTATATTTCTCTAGGTACAATTGTAAATAAAGCAATGTCATTTTACAAAAAATGTATCAATGCTTTTAAAGATGAAAATGTAACTGTCATTATATCTGTTGGTAATTCAATAAATATATCAGATTTAGGTAAGATACCAAATAATTTTTATATTTTCCCTTTTGTACCACAGCTTGAAATATTAGAAAAAGCAAGTGTTTTTATAACTCATGGTGGCTTAAATAGTGTTATGGAGTCTCTTTATTTTGGCGTTCCTATGGTGGTTATTCCGTTTATAAGTGACCAACCAACTAACGCACAGCAAATTGAACGCTTAAACTTAGGGAAAAAGATTTCTCACAAACACATTACAAGTGACATTCTTAAAAATTCTACCTTAGCTGTTCTTAATGATTCGACTATAACTCAAAGTATATTGCTTATGCAAAAGGAAATTAGAAATGCAGGTGGTAATGAATTTGGTGCTGATTTGATTATTCAGTATATGGATAACAAAATGCTAAAAGAACGTTAAAATCGTACTGTTGTTAGGAACAAACTTGTCAATTAAGGAATGAATCCAAAGGAAAGAATACAATAAAAGCCCATAAATAAATGAAAAATCGTTACTTATGGGCTAAATGATGTACAATCGAAAAAGATATATGTTAATTATATTTATTATTGTATTTATATATAGTTATACTTATTCTTATATCTATATATAAAACTAACTGTTAAAAATAAGGTTAAAAGCTCAGCAATTGGCACTGCTAACCATATTCCATCTATATTCAAGATATTTGGTAATGTCAATAAACCTATAGTTATAAAACCAAATGTACGTAAAAAAGATAGTATTGCAGATATCTTTCCATTAGATAATGCTGTAAACATAGATGATGTAAACCTATACTGGTAATTAGTATTCCAATTATAGCTCCAGATAATATAGTCAAAGTAAAAATTTTCTTTGCTCCATCCATATCCATTCCCCATCTTGCAAGCTACAATAGCACTTCCTCCAGTAGCAAGCCTGGTTCCAAGTCCAACAATAATATTAATAATAGGACAGACAAGATTAATTGCAGATAAAGCATTTGTATCTACAAATCTAGATACAAATATAGTATCTACAATCGTATATAATCCCATAAAAATCATATATAATTATTTAAATAGAGTTTTAATATATCTTGCTATTATAATATCATATATGATAAGTATAATACCTTAATCTTTAATCTAATTATTTTTCATCTTTTAATCAATACTTACATAAATTTTAGTTTCTATTGTCTAGTATCATATGAAACAGGTTTATGAAATAAGTACTTCTATAATACTACTAATATCTATTTTTAACTCTTTAGATAATATATGTATTATTACTTCTTCAGTGGCTGAGATACTTGCTACAACACAAACTATACTTGCAAGTAAATTTGTATTCATAATATTA
This sequence comes from Clostridioides sp. ES-S-0190-01, assembly GCF_020658275.1. Lineage (NCBI taxonomy): Bacteria > Bacillati > Bacillota > Clostridia > Peptostreptococcales > Peptostreptococcaceae > Clostridioides > Clostridioides sp. ES-S-0190-01. The sequence goes on from NZ_JACVWA010000038.1 coordinate 70,195, forward strand.
TAAACTAAAGGTAAACAGAATAACATAAAACCAGATAATTTATTTCCATATGTATGTAATATAGCAAATGTGTTGTATTTACGAATCACTATAATTATTGATGTAATTCGAACAAGGACAATTGTTAATATCCATAATACTATATATTTTGAAATATTTATCACTGGAAGCATAATAATAAACATTGATATTACTAAACATATATCAGCCATACTATCAAGCCTTGAGCCAAGCTTACTTTCTATATTCATTTTTCTAGCTATATATCCATCAAGAAAATCACTTACTCCACACATAATGTAGACTGTAAAAAATAAAGAAGAAAACATATCTATTTTGAGCAAAGCTATTGATAAAATGATTCTAAGTATAGTAATAATATTTGCTATATTTTTCATTCCTTGTCACCTCTAAACTGAAAATTTATTAACTACTTGCACTTTTATAATGTTTCAGTCCTAATTTCCAAAACCTCCACATAAATACTGTAAATACAAATACAATACTAATTGAGTAGATTAATCCTTTTATTGTTAATGTCCCAGACAAAATTTGAGTTGGGATTGTTGACATAATTCCATATGGTAAAATCAAATAAAATAGTAGCTTAAAAATACCTTCATAAATTATACCTGGAATTTTCATATTCATTGGTAGTAAATTATCTTCCAATCTCATTATAGCAGAGGATGATATAACAAAAAATGGAATTGTCCGAAATATAATACACACATCATAAAAAAGCAATGTCATCAATAACACCATACATGTATATGCCAGTACCATAGCAAAAGTTATTTCTGAATTTAATCCAGATACTCCATATACAACTATAAGTATACTTGCCAAAATTAAAGGTGATGAACCGATATTAACATTCTCAAATGTCAATCTAAACAATGGGTCTATTGGCTTTGTAATATAATAATCTAATTCTCCTTCTTGAATTTTGCGTGGAATATCATAAATTCCAAAACAGAAAATGGTCATATTTATAGCATTTATTAATGAAAAAGTTCCTATAAATATTATCATCTCTCCACGCTGCCAACCTCCTATTGAATCTACATGAGAGTAAATGCCATTAAACATTAACAATTGTAATATAAATAATGAACTATCTACAAAAAATGCTCCAAAAAAATCAAATCTAAACACCATCATTTTTGATAATTTCATTTTTAGTAACATAAATATTATTTTAAATTTTTTTTTCATTATATCCCCACCCCATCAAATAGTGTTCTTATCTTCTTATAGACAATTTTATTTACTATAAAGAAGAATAAAACCCATAATGCTATAATAATCAGTCCTTGTACTGCATCATTACTATTTCTACCTATTAATAACATAGATGGTAAATAGGTTGTGTAATAAAATGGAAACAATTTCATAACATTTACTACAACTTCTGGCAAAAGAACAAGCGGTATCATTGTTCCTGTAACAAATTCAGTTATATTATCGATTATCATTCTAAAAAAACCAATCTCTAGAAATTTAAATGATAAAATTCCAATAAAGAAATGAAGCTGCATCATAAAAATAAGCCCTAAGAAAATCATCAAAATTGAAATTAAAATTTGTATTGGATTTGATGTAAAAGCAAAATCTATTTTAAATATAAAAATCCATACAAAAGCAGAAATCATATTAAATACTAAGTAAAAAAAGGTCATTCCAAAATTTTTAGCAAAAAAATAATTTTGTGCACCAATCGGAATAATCATGTATTTTGAAAATGTACCCAACTTTACACGATTGCATATCTCCTCACTTGTACTTCTTGACATATCAATACCTGATAAAAATGAACTTATTATATAATAAGACAACATTGAATTAAATGTAAAGCCAGAAACTATGTCATTTTCACCAAAAATTGCCTTCCACAAAATATAAGCAAATAAAATTTTTATAATAGTAAACATCATGTTAACTACTACATCAAACCTCCAAATAAGTTGTACTTTGAAATTAATTTTAGCTATTTCATAGTACTTTCTTATATTTTGTTTAAATCTATAAAACAATGATTGTCTTGAATATGCTTCATTATAGTTGTTCATAATACTCTTCACATCCTTCTTTGTATATTCGTTCTACAACATTCCCTATATCTTCTTCTTCAATTGTTACATCCTCAACATCATACTTATCAAAAATCCATTTAACAGTTTCATTACCTTTTTCTTTTGGTACAATTACTGATGTTTTATGTTTTGTTTGCTCAATAATCTTATAGTCTTTTGGAAATAAAATTTTAGTTTCATCAGTGAAGCTAACTGTTATTTTCTTATATTTTTGAAAATGATTAAATAATTCATCTGTAGAGCCATCATATATTTTATGACTATTTTCTATGACAATACTTCGACTACAAAGGCTCTTTATATCCTCCATATAATGAGAGGTAAGCATTATTGTAGTACCTTTTTTCTTATTTACTTCTTTCAGAAAATACCTAATTTGTTTTTGTGCCACTGCATCTAGACCTATTGTTGGTTCATCTAAAAATAAAATTTTAGGATTATGAAGAAGTGCTACAATAAGCTCCATTTTCATTCTTTCTCCTAAAGAAAGTGTTCTAACTTGAACATTTATATAATCAGATACTTCAAACAACTCTATAAAATAATCCAAATTCTTTTTATACTCTTCATCAGATATATCATATAACTCTTTAAATAAAAGAAATGTATCTGCTGGCGTCAATTCAAAAAATAGCTGACTTTTTTGCCCCATAACAACAGCATATTGTTTTTTAAAGTTATTTTCTAACTTATTTGGATAATAACCCATGACAGAGATTTTTCCAGAAGATGGAGCAATAATTCCAGTCATCATCTTGACAAGAGTTGTTTTTCCAGCTCCATTTTTACCTATTAATCCAACAAATTCTCCTTCCTCTATTTTTAAATTAAGGGATGATATAGCTGTTTTTTCTGTATATTTTCTATTAAATAAAGATTTTATACTTCCCATAAATCCTGGTTCTTTCTCAAATCTCCTATAAGATTTAGTCAGTTCATTAAGTTCAATAATACTCATTTTTATTGCCTCCATATCTTGTATTTTCTACAAAAAAAGTCCACAGGTATTCATATCTGCCTTTTTATGTGGTATTATTTACCTACACAAAAACAGAAAACTCCTGTGGACTAGAAAATTTAATCTTTTCTATTTCAACATAATTATATTTAAAATAACACTATGGAAAATTAATAAAGGTGTAGCAGATTAAAGCCCACTACACCACAATTTAACAAAGTAATATATAATAATATTATTATTTGTTGTCATATGTTAGTTATCTATAAAGGCAGAACAAGACACAACAATTAAATGTATCAAAAATACACTTAAAAATTCTGATTAAACAGAATACCTATGCGTCTCCAACTATTTACTTGTTGGTTACCATTATATATAACTCCGACATCAAGCAAGACACTCCTTTACTAATATTATTGCTGATATTTTACCATAAAATTTTTTTATATTCAAGTATAATTTAAGATGCTCATATATTTAAATTTATTTTATTTCTTTACAATTGAAATTAAATTTCATTAATTGCTTTAATCAAAATTTAAAAATACATTATTTACATTAGAGATGATTACCCTATGCTTCTTCTTATAAAGTACACTATTGTACAAATCAGATGCAATTTTTTTAATTCTATATTATAATATTGTCACAAGCATCCAAATAAATAGTACTAACTAAAAGAATTATAAACTACAAATCTTAAGGGGTTACTCTATGGAAAATAATACAATACAAGAACAATTATGTGATTTATCAAAGAAAATCTGGCACATTTATATTTTAAATCCAGACGAGGATGGCTTACAATTTATCATGTCTTTATTAGATGATAATTTTACATTGTTTGGAACAGGAAAACATGAATTCTATACATCATTAGAGAACTTCATTATAAATCTTGAAAAAGACCAAATAGAATCAGAAGAAATAAATTTTAAAATTATAGATGAGTGGTACTCATGTACTAAAGTTACAAATGAAACTTTTATAGTATATGGAACTCTATGGGTAATAGAAGAAGAGTACTTAGAAAGAGACATATATGTAGAAATGGATACTCGATTTACTATGGTATATAAAGTTATAGATGGTAAAATCACACTGCTCCATATACACCATTCTATTCCAAACTTTGATCAGGTAAAAGATGAATACTATCCTAAAACAATAACTGAAAAAGCAAAAGAAGCTCTAGCTATGGCTAATGAATTTAAGTTGAAATCAGAAAAAGACCTTATGACTGGATTATATAATCGTCATTTTTTTGAAGTACATATAAAAGAAATGCTAGAAACTACTTCATGTGGGTATTTTTATATTTTTGATTTAGATAATTTTAAGCAAATAAATGATATATTTGGTCATATTAGAGGAGATGAAATATTAATACAATTTGCTAATGTTTTGACTAAAGTGTTTACCAATAATGCTATTATTGGAAGACTTGGAGGAGATGAATTTGCTGTATTTGAATATATCAATCAGTCTAAGGAAGATGTTGAAAATAAAGCAAAAAAAGTTGCAAAGTTATGTTCTGATATCAATTCTTGCTCTATAGGCATATCAAGACTAGAAAGCAACTTAGATACGTTTCAATCTTTATATAAACAATCTGATTATGCTCTATATTATACAAAGAGAAACAACAAAGGAAATTTTAGTTGGTTTTAAGATTAAATAATTTCAGATGCATGAAGGGGTGATAAGATTTGATTACCACCCTTTTCATTTGTATAATGTTTTATAATTTTTACTAAAATTGCCACCAAAATTACATTGTTTTGGCAATTCGGTGGCAATACAATATATTATTGATATATACTTCCTACAAATGTTACTATGCTTGATTATCTTAGCTACAGTTTCTACATATTTTAAGGATACCAAAATATACTTGTTGAATTTGGAACTCCAGTGTATTTCATAAAGAACCACCTATGAATGTAATTTTTTAGGCTCTTCTGCCTGCATTTTGTGAATTTAAATCTGCCTTCCACCATCAAATTTATAGCAATTCGCAACTCGCCTTCCGCTCTACAATCCCAATAAAAATTCATTTAAAAACTAAAAATAATAAAAATATTTTATCTGTAATTCGTTGCATTATTTTCTAACTACCCATTATCGTAACCTTTAGATAATTAATTTTAAGTTTTCTAAATTTTACAATTTCTATATACAACACATTATAGCTTCTTTTAATAGTAATTGGGTTATAAAAACCTTATTGTAATTACCTGCTTTTAAATAGTGTAACATAGCATTTATACTATATTAAACCAATAAACCACCTTCTGTCGTTTATTACTTAGAACATCTGTACATTCGATGCCAGCCAAATCTAGTTAGACTCTGAATGATACTATATAATTTCTGCATTTCTCATCATAGACATTAGCTATGATAAATTTTCCATAAACATTTACAATACTCTTATTTCTGTTGATTCTCCTCTCTTCCAATGCTATATAATATAGTTTGAAACAAAAAAGTATCTATTGACATTAAAATCGTTAAGTTTCTTTGCCCTCCCGAATCTCACAAATAGGTTTGACTGTTTCAATTTACTCAAGTCAATACCTTCACCTTAAATACCTAAAATTTCTTGTAAGCATTTATAGGCTAAATCAGGAGTGCTAATATCAAGCATCAAAAATATCTTTCCTTTTCTATTATATATTTTCTAAAATCTCTATTTTACATGCAATACTCTTTTCTTTACTATCTTTAATTGATTTCATCTCAGTTCACTCCATTTTATAATACCATTATTAATTGGAGTGTAAACAATTTTTATCACAGTTTTAACCAAATGATAGATTAATAAAACCCAATATAACCATGTGGAAACTGATAATAACACTTTGAACCTACACTATCTGTTTCATATACTCAAGGTTAGATTCAATTCTATGTTTTAGAAAAATATAATCATTCATATTATAGATTATATTTTGTTCTTTTAATTTTCATCCAAAATCATCTAGTCTTTGAATAACATCCAAAAGTTCTTTACCTCTATTACACTCCCCAATGCATACTGTATGGAAACAATATAATAAATTTTCGTTATACTTGTTTTCTTTTTTTTCTAGGACAAAAAACAATAATTAAAATCCTGCTGTGAATATCTCACATGCTCCTGAAATATATCTGTAGATTTAGTTAATTGATACACAACTCCTAAATATTCCTACCTTTCAAAATAATCAGTACTATGGTTGTGATAGTAAACATTCTTTGCAAATATTGTCTTTATTTTCTACTGAAAAAGTCAGTATCAGAAACAGTATGCTGTCTCCTAAAATTTTATTAGTCATCCTTTTTAAAATATAAAATTTTAATTATCATATTTAATTTTTGATTCATTTCTTATTAATCAAGGTAATACTTGATTTATAGTTATATTGATAGAATTAGAAAAATCATACATCCTTTTTATATACCCAATTATATTTTGGAAAATAAAATATCTGGTTATTTATATTTTTTATTGAGAAATCACATGAGCATTTTCAAATGTAATCCATCTTCTTAAATTCATCTATATACTGTGACTTATAAAGCTGGAGTTTTTGTTCAAATGATGAGACTACAAAACAGTTTTTTTAATTTTCTCTGATTTTTATTATCAAAAAAACAACAAACACAAGACATTCTAACCTCATACTTCGTGTATCATTAAATAGATTTTTAAAACTACATTAATTATAACTGTACTTATCATAATCTTTAAGCGACTATTTATAGAAATTATTACGTTTACAGAATAAATCGATTAAAGCTATTAATGTATCTCTCAAAACAATATTTGACCAATCACATATGGACTAAGAATAAGTATAATATTTCCTTCTACTATGTATAAAAAACCCTTCAAATACTTTCTATTTAAAATTTCATGTATCCCAAATAAACATAAGGGAATACATGAATTATCTCTATCCCTCGCAAATATAAATAAACTAAGAAAAGCAAACATATAAAAATCAATTTTACTTATATTTCTTGTTCTAAAGGAGTCAATTAATATCTCTCTTCTTTCCACTTTCTTTTTGTCTTTGAATTGCACAAATCTACCTTTCATAAGCATAGATATAAAAGATGTTAAAATGGAACTATTAATATTATAAGTTCCATAGATTCCCTCAGTTTATATCTAGAATTATTTTTACATTTCTATTTATCGATTTGAAACGCTATCCTTTTCACTCTATGACATTTTTGAAGTAACAAACACTTCTCAGATATTCAGATTTCAGAATTTCAAATATAATTTAAAGATAAATTCAATAAAAATTAAATTTATCCTAAAATCAGTTTACTTAGTATATTGATAGCTTTATCCTTTCTATGTTGAGGAACTTCATTACCAAGATAAGACGCTCGAATACATAAATCGTCGACATACTTATCTACTGTTTTAAGTGATTGAGATAAGATTCTTTCAAACTGCTGAGCAATGTTATGTTGTACTTCAAAATCAAGTGATGATAATAGCTCTTGGTAATTAAATTCACTAAATTTGATAAGCAAAAATTTTAATACTCCATCATTTCCTCTCCATTCATGTTTACTAATATATTCCATCATGTTTTTTATATTTATGAAATCATTTACAATCATGAGCATTTCAAAATTACTATTTAATATCAATTTATCAATTCCTATTTTATATTTTTGACAATCAAAGATATCGTATAATACCTTAATAAAGTACTCTTCTTTCATTACACCTCTTATTTTTGAGATTTCATTAATAAATTGAATCCTTATTTCATCATTTAGAAAGTTTATATCTTCTAATATTCTATAATAAAAACATCCATCTTTAAAAATATATTTAAATGATATAAAAGTCGCTAAACTCAAATATCTTCTTTCAGAACATGCCTTTACTATATTCTCATTTATTGGAGAATTTATATTGTGAAAAATCCAATTAATTAAATCATAAGAAATTTTATGACCTATATTGACATTTGCTATGGCTTCAGCAACAAAATCCACATTCTGTTTTCCAAGAATGTTATCTTCATAATGTCTAGATGAAATTAGGTTTTTAAAAAAGACTATTTCTTCCCTCCATTTTGAATAATCTGATCCTGTATATAGAATACGATAAGTAATAAAAAACATAATATATTTTTCTTCCATGAACTCACCTAATTTATTTATAAAACTTCGGTTAAGTTCATTATTCTCCAACTCAATAAAGTAATGTAACAGTTTATACTTGAGTAATCTTTTTAATTCTTCTCTAAAATTTATATAAGTCCTACATGTATCCTCTCCCTGTATTTGATTAAAATTCCTCTTTTCTTGTTTGCAAATTTTAATATCTAATGTATCCGCGATTTTTCTACTATCCATTTGCAAGATTATTTCTTTTTTCTTATTGAAAACTTTTATTATAAACTTACAATATTGTTCAATTATTTTTTCTCGCAATAATTCTGTACAATAATAATCACTACTTTTGAACAAATGATCTAGCATCTTCATCATTTGAAGGTTACGAACTGAGTTGCATAATGAAATAATATCTTCTTGAGAAAAAATGGCTTTCCAAATTGCTGTAGGAAGATCTAAAAAATTAATTTCACCTAATAATGTATTGTCAGTTTTATAAACTCTCTCAAACATGGATGAAAATTTCTCTTTATCATCACCAGATTCTTTTTTTATGAAATTGAACATAAAATCTTCTTGTTTTATATATATTTTTAGTAACTCTTCAAATTGTAGCTTAAGCTCACTTTTCTCATACTGATTCCAAAAATTCGAATTTATTAATCGTAAACTTACTAATTTATAATATGAGTTTTCCTTCTCTACCCTTTTGAAAATTTTCTTTAATGGAAGCAAAATCTTTTTATCTTTGCTTTCCCCAACCCATTGATACCATGAATATACATGGCATAATACTGAATATACCATTTCTTCCCTTTGTGATTTTTCTATATTTGATAAATCCACAAATAATATTTCTATAAAATCAAGATTCTTTGATTTTATTGTTTCGTTAAATACAAACTGATACTCTTTTAAAATAGTTATTTTAATTTGCCTATTTATCCTATCTCTATCCTCTTGAACATAAAATAGCACATTACTAATCATTAATCCCTTTATAAATAAAACAATAAATTCCATTATAATGATTGTTATAGAAACATAAAAAAGTGACTCAGCATAACCATTATATTTACTCAGTAAAAATATTTTCTTGAAATTTAAAATTGAATAAACAGATAAATATAAGAGTAACATCCTAAATAATTCCGAATTGAACATCCTATATTCAATGCTGTCCATAATAATTAATTTTGTTTTACTTTTTCCCCAATAAAGATCCCGATTATTCGCTGATGAATAACTAATTAAGAATTGTATAAATGAAATAAATATTCCATACATAGTATAAATAGCTACAGTTAAAACTATTGGATCGCAATTTAAAGGAATTCGCATAAACTGCGTTTTTTCTTGAAGAACAGTAAATATGAACAGTAAAATCATCGCTATATATTTAATGAGAAAAGTTATTAGACTACTCATTGTAGGATATTTGATTTCAAATTCTCTTTCTCTAAATCTAAACCTTATTCTCGTCATTTTTTTATCTATCAAAATAAAAAGTAAATATATAACTATAGTACATATAAAAATAATTAGTATATTATCCATTTAGTCCCCCTTACTACATATATATTACTGCTTACTACAAATCTGCTTATAATGCATTTTCTCAACTAGATTTCTTTACATTTTAATTAATATTAAGTATCACCATAATTCTCCAAGAACATATCTTGAATTCTCCTAAATAACTCTAGATAAATTGTGATTTTTTAAGTTTGAAATACCTATTATTGTTTGATTCAAATTTTCATATATTTCATGACAATGATTTATAGCTCTAATAAATGGTGCGTCTGTTTCAACAAGTAATTTATATTCTGGTATCTTCTGAATCACTCTTTTTCCTCCTACTATAGTAATTATTTTGCTATTGGAACCCCCAACTCTATAACTTGTCTTAAAGGCATATTTTTCACATTTTAAGAACTTCTTTAATGCATACAATCTAAATGTATATTCCTTTGGCAATTCACCATTCATTTCATAAAATGATATATATGAAAAATCCATTCTTATTTCGGTATTATAATCTATATTTTCTGATTCCTTAATTTTCCCTCTTTTTAATAATAATTCTGCTATACTAATCCTATATTTTAAGTCCATTACATGTATTTTTTCTTTTTTTCTATATAATTAGTAAGATTTTCGCCTAAAATCCAAATTTCATTGTTTATAGAATAATTTAATTCTTCAAATGCAATTGCACATCCTGCAAACATATCTATATCATCATAGAGGCTAATTATAGATTTAACTTTCTCTATATCTCCTTGCAAAAGTAAACTATAAGTGATATCAAAATTCTTAAATAGGATATGGACTCTAATCATGCATCCAATTCACTAATCATATCCATTGCCATGTATATGCCTAATCGTGATACATGTAGTCTATCAACTATATGTTAAAAGTTTCTATTATTCTTTTCTTCTTTTGAATATTATTTTATTGTTACAGAAGATGTAGCAAAAATTAATCTGTTCGCTCAGTATATTTAATTAATGAATTTGAATATATTTGTAATGTTAATTCATTTAATGAACTAAACTTTGATTTTCTCGAAATATATCTGGATATGATACTTTCAAATCCTAATTTTTAGCTAGTTCAATATTATCTAATATAATTTTTTTCACTCCAGCATCAGTAGCTCTACATTTAGTTAATAAATACAAAAGTTTATGTGCATCTAACTTATAATTATTATTATAAATATCATCAATTGAGAAAGCACTTTTAATTCATTTTGATATAATTTCGTTTTTTCATCTTCGATTAATGAAATATTAATATTGTTTATAGTATAAATTGAATCCAAAATTTCATTTAGTTTTTGAGTCTTCTCTAGAAAAATATGAAAATATTTAATAGAATAATCATAATCAAATCACTTATTATAAAGAGTTCCAGCAATTTTTGTTATTGCTAACTCACTATTTTTAATTGTTGTTTTTAAATAATTTTCAAAGTCTTTATCTCTAAAGGTTATAATCCCATTTCCTAAATAAATACTAATCAAATATTCAAAGCATGCACTTTCCAATTTTTCAATATTATAATCAGTAGAACTTGTAATAATATCAACTGGAATTGGTCTTTGCAATTCAACTAATGATCTACACAACTCTTCAAAATATATTATCTCTGAAGTTATTCTAGTATCTATCTTTTTTATTGATTTTTTGAATATCCCATTCAAGTCTTTTCCATTTGGGTTGAGATATTGCAACACTTCCTCAATAGTATAAGATATCTTAGAAAAAACATAGTATTGAACCTTTGTATTTTTACTGGTAAGTTTTTTTACTTCTTCACATTTAGAACCTGATACATTTTCATAAAACATATCAATGTAATTACGTTGCTCTTCCTTATTAAATCCTTCTAACTTAATCATAGTTGTTCCATAAGGTAATTCAAAATTTTCTAATCGTTCTGTTCTTGATATAACTAAAATTGAAATATTTTATTGTAAAGTAATTTTCAAGAGTTTGTCTGCAAAACAAGTATCTCCTAATACTTATGATACTGAATAACTATTGTCAACCGCATCTAATACTAATAATATAGCTGCTGCTTTATTAATTACTTTTACATAATTAGATGCTTGTTTAAGTATAATAAAAAAATTTCTTAAATAGTCACTTTCATCTAAATTAGTTTTAACAAGAAATGGCGTGTAATAATTTTAATGCTAATTCATTTCTTAACTGTACTATAGCATTTTTGTATGTATGAATATAATCCACCACCAAGACAATCATATAATAATACTAATGAGCCAATTGGCAATTCACTTCTAAATCATACACTACTGTAGCCTTACCTATTCCGCCAGTTGCATGTAAACAAATATATTGATTTCTACTAATAATTATTTCTCTGACAATATCATCACTAATATTTCTCTTAATATGTTTTTGTGGTTTTATTACTTGTGAATTATAAGGAAACAAACCATTTGAAATTGTATTAAAGAAATTTGCCATAGTATTTTTGTCAATTGACACTGTATCATTTTCCTCTGGAGACATTTATTTTTTATAAATTGCATTAGCTTATCATAATTATTTTTCAAATTTAACACTCCCAATCTAACCAAAGAACTAATTACCTCTGATTCATGTATATCTCTTATGTCACTTCCACATTCAATCAAATCAATACATTTTAAAAAATCTACAAATTCTATGGTACTCAACTTTGACTTTTTGTAAAATGACTTTAAATACTCATGATTTTCTTTAGGTAGTGCATGCTTTAAACTGAGATAATTTTTACAATCATTCTTTTCAATTTCTTCATCACAATTATCTATAAGCTTTTTAAAGTTCTCTTCTATAGTTCTATTGATTACTAATTTTAGCCTTAATTTTTCTATATCTTTAGGATACTTTTTTTAAAATCTTTATATATCTGTGCTAGTCATTGAATAATTGAATTAGCTTTTCTTGAATTTGTAGATACTGATAAAGACGAAAGTATCCAAGGTAAATCACCATGTGAAATACTATATTTTAATTGAGAAAAAATCACTCTACTTGCATCTTCATATTTTTTCCTTCAAAATACTCAGCAACATCTATTGATAATAATGACTTTTCATCATCTTCAATACTTGTTCCTTCTACATAGAATGCTTCCAGCTCTGTACCAGGTTCTAACAATTGAAGTGATTTTTTAGCAGACCAAATGAAATGAAAATTATCTCCTTTATTTGACTCCCTTGCTTCTGTTGCTTCCTTCATAGTAAATTAACCTCTCTCATCTCACAATATTTTAATAAATTATTATATTTTTCAAAACTTACTTTATATATCTATAATAAGTTCTAATTTTAATATTCTACAAAATTCTAAGTATTCCTCTTCATTTCCCACAAGTATACCAAAATTCATTTGTATTTCTTCATATTATATAAATATCAATTAAATAGAATGATTTTATTTCTTTTTTTAATAAAGATAAAAGTTTCTTATTTTTTTGTTGTATACTAACTACTTTCCCCCTGATTGTTTACACAAAATAGGTGCTCATTTCTGAACGTCCAGACATAAAAAAAAGATACTGTTTTCACAGTATCTCATAACTTTTAATTTTATTCTATCTTAACCCTCCATATCGATAACCACAGAAACATTAATATATTTTTTCAACTGTTCATTACCAATTTTATCATCTTCATTTTTAAAAACAAAATGGTTCAAGAAATGCCTAAAATTAAAACTTTCTACATAGTTTTTCTTTGTATCAAAACCACATTTTCCACATGCTTATCATTGTCCAAACCTATTCATCAAAACAGTAAGTCTAATTAATCATAATTACCTAAGCTCACTTTCCCATTATATAGTTATAATTTAATCTATCTATAAAGTTAATATCTTTTTCTTCTTCAAAACTCAACGCGGTTATATCTAAATGGTATCTACTGATTTTCTCTAAAAATTCACTTATTTGAATTTCCTTTTCCACTAGATTAGATGAAAAAGTTGAATATAACAGTAAAAGATCAATATCATTCGAAAATTTACTCGGGTTCAAAATAGATCCAAAAATATAAACCTCATCAAATTCATCAAACAACATAATGTTATCTATTATTATATTGATAATAATATTATTATTTGATTTTATTGACATATCTGTAAAAATCCTCAATTGTAAGCAAAGTAACTCCAAATGTATTCGCTAAATCATAGGCCTCTTGTGAAATACAGAACTGCCCATTCCAATTATGTAAATTTACAATTACAGAGTTTGGTTCAGGAGACATTTTGGTCAGAAAGACCTTGCTCAAACAATATTCATAAACAAAAAATATACTTACACCATTTACAATAATTTCTCTTAGCATAATTGGATCTTTATAGATAAAATTAATGTTTCTAGATTTCAGATATTTCAAAGCAAAATTTAAGCTTTCTAATCTAACACCTGTTTTTATAAAACACTTGTTATCAAAATATAATTGTCTTAACCTAGGTGTATCCGTCAAAACTACTTTATCATCATCCTTCAATAAAATGTATGGTTCATCTATTCCTAATAAAATTTCCTCTATTCTATTCTGTTTTTGCATAATTTTTAAAAAACCTTCCAATGACTCAGTAGACGGCATAAGATGTTCTTTTACAGGTACAATCCCAAATATTGAATTAATCTTTTCTGGAAAAAGTACTGCTCTATTTTTTTCTTCGTCCAATCGAGTACATATAAATTCATTAATATGAGTAATGAATTTACGAACCACTTCTAAATTAGAATACCCTTTCTCTGAATGGTTTTGAAATAGGTTCATATTATTTTCAAGTAATAACTTTAATTTTTCATTACTTGATAATGCTTGAGGTTCAAATTTATCCCATAATGCTTTTTTATCTCCTAAAAAATAATTCTCATAAATATACTTGTTTTCATTCAATAAAGGACTAACTACCTTTTTAAGTTCTTCAAAGGAACCATACTTAGTAGAGAAAAAAGACTCTAGTTGCTTTCTTCTAGTTGCTTTCTTCTATTTTCTTTCCACTTTTTTACGGTTTCTTCACTTAATGAATTAATCTTGTCAAACTTCTTATGGCAATTAGGGCATAAAATAATTAAATTTTCGTACGAATTATCTTCTGTTTCAAAGTAGGGAGCAATATGAGCCTTTTCCATAATATCATTATCTTTTATAAATAAATTTTCTTGGCAATCTGGATTCATACACTTTCCCATTGATTCAGCATATAATCTTCTTTTTACATTTTCATTTATTGACTTTCTATTCATTTTATTTCCCCAAAAAAAGATTAATATATTATATAGAATGCTATTTAATAAAGTCCCTTTTTATTTCAACATTTTAAAATACTTCAAAGCAACCAAAATAGCTTCTTCTTTTTCAACCGAGCACTTCAGAACTTTCTGATTTTCATTTCTTGATATATTGTAATTCTCCCTAACTTCTAAACCATGCTTCCTCTTAACTTGCGCAATATAAAGTGTAGACACCTTAAATCCATACTTTTTAAAAACAGAGTTTTGGATTTGCTCATATGTTGCTTTACTCTATGCATTTGTTAAGTCCATATCATCCATTGGAAATTCCACACTAATATGCTTCTTTGAATCAAGTTTGGAAAGCAACGCTACAGTTTCCACATGTGTAGAATGAGGGAACATATCTACAGGTTGTGCCTCAATACATTTAAATCCATGCATATTTAGATAATTTAAATCCCTTGCTAAAGTAGAAGGATTACAAGAAACATAAACAATTCTCTCAGGATTCATTGAAACAATTGTCTCTAAAACCTTTTCGTCACAACCCTTTCTAGGTGGGTCTACAACTACAACATTAGCAGTCTTACCCTCACTATACATCTTAGGAACAACCTCTTCTGCCTTACCCACATAGAATTCAGCATTATGTATATTGTTTAATCTAGCATTTACCTTAGCATCTTTTATAGCATCTTCTATAATTTCTATTCCATAAACTTTTTTAGCCTTTTGCGCTAAAAATAAAGATATTGTACCTATACCACAATAAATATCAAAAACAGTATCAGTATCCTTTAAATCTGCATATTCAAGAGCTTTATCATATAATACCTTAGTTTGTATAGGATTTACTTGGAAAAATGACAATGGAGAAATCTCAAATACTAAATCTCCTATATAATCATTTATTTTACCATCTCCATACACAACTATATTCTCTTTTCCAAGAATGGCATTTGTATTTTTTTCATTTATATTTACAACTAAAGTCTTAAATCCAGGTATATTTTCCTCTAATACTGAAGCTAATTCTTTAAGATATGGAAGTCTGTTTCCATTAGCAACTAATACAACCATTACTTCTTTAGTTGTAAATCCAATTTTTGTCACCAAATGTCTAATTACTCCAGTCTGAGACTTTTCATCATATATGCTTACCTTATAAGCTCTTATATACGTTTTTATTATCTTAACAATTTTATCATTTAGTTCATGTTGTATTACACATTTTTCTGTCGATATTACATCGTGAGTCTTCTTTTTGTAAAAACCAATAATAGGAACTCCATTGTTCTTTTGTATTGGAAATTGAGCTTTATTTCTATATCTATATGGCTTCTCCATGCCTATAGTATCATGAACTACCACATCATCCAACTTACCTATTCTTGTAAGCACTTGTTTAACTTCATTTGTTTTCATTTCAAGTTGTTTATTATAGTCTAAATCTTGTATTTGGCACCCTCCACAATCCTTAAGATTGTCACTACACACTCTTTTTACTCTAAATGGAGACTTCTCTATTATTTCAACAATGTCTCCTACAGCATAATTTTTCTTGACCTTATTAATTTTAACTTTAACTTTATCTTGTATTAATCCGCCCTCTACAAAAACTGTAATACCATTGTACTTTCCAACGCCTACTCCAGCCTGTCCAATGTCTACTATATCTACAATATACATCTCGTTTTTTGAAAGCATAAATCACCCTCCAATCACTATATTAAATTTAAATTCTTACAAATTCTTTTCTTTAAATATATATTAAAATCTTGCTATTAACTAAACTATATTTTTTACTAAGCTACAATATTTTATTTTACCAAAAAAAAAGGAGCTTATAAAGCCCCTTGACAAAATAAATTTATTATTTTCTTATAAAACTCTAGTTGAACCTCTATATATTACACCTCTTGATGCATCCACTGTTACAACTTCTCCATCTTTTACTAGATTAGTTATATCATTTGCAGACACAATAACTGGTATATCTAAATTTATTCCTACGATAGCTGTATGTGATGTCATTCCACCATTTTCAGTTACTACAGCTCCTGCTTTCTCTATATAATTGTTCATTTCAGCATCAGTAGCTGTAGAAACTAATATATCTCCTTTATTGAAGTCTACACAAGTATCTCCATTTTTTATTATACGAACTTTACCTTCTACTGTTTGATTACCTACACCTATACCTTGAACAATTTCTTCACTTATTACATGAACCTTTATTAAGTTAGTAGTTCCGCTTACTCCTACTGGTACTCCAGCAGTTATAACCACTAGTTCTCCATTATCTATATAATCTGCTTGTCTAGCTGCTTCTATTGCTTTTTCTATAACTTCATCTGTATTTCCTGCAACAGAAGATTTAACTGGATAAACTCCCCATGTAAGAGCTAGTTTATTCATAGTTTTTTCATTATTTGTAGTAGCTATTATTGGAGATTTTGGTCTAAATTTAGACACCATTCTAGCAGTATAACCTGAAGAAGTAGATGTTATTATAGCTGATGCATCTAAATCTACAGCTGTTGTACAAGTAGCATGGCTTATTGCATCTGTTACTGTAACATTATTAGTACCATTTTCCTTTAACAATCTATTATAATCCAAAGTTTCTTCTGTTCTTTTTGCTATTGTAGCCATCATTTTTACAGATTCTACAGGATATTTCCCAGCAGCAGTTTCTCCAGATAACATTATTGCATCTGTTCCATCATATATAGCATTAGCTACGTCTGTAACTTCTGCTCTTGTTGGTCTTGGATTTCTTATCATAGAATCAAGCATTTGTGTAGCAGTTACAACTGGTTTTGCTAATTCATTGCATTTTTTTATCATCATTTTCTGAACTATTGGCATTTCTTCAGTAGGTATTTCAACACCTAAATCACCTCTAGCTACCATTATACCATCAGAAACTTTTAATATTTCATCTAAGTTTTCTACACCTTCTTGATTTTCTATCTTAGATATAATTTGTATATCAGTTGCATTGTTATTTTCTAAAATTTCTCTTATTGCTAGTACATCAGATGCTTTCCTTACAAATGAGGCAGCTATATAGTCTATACCTTGGCTTATTCCAAATTCTATGTCGCTTATATCTTTAGGAGTTATTGCTGGTAAATTTATTTTTACACCAGGCACATTTACACCTTTATGATTTTTTACTATTCCAGAATTTTCAACGATACATACTATATCTTCGCCATTTATTTCTTTTACTCTTAAACCAACTAAGCCATCATCTATTAGTATAGAATCTCCTACTTTAACATCTTCCGCAAGACCCTTATAACTTACTGTACATATTTCTTTAGTTCCTACAACATCTTTCATAGTTATAGTAAATTTTTGTCCTTCTTCTAAAGATACCTCTGGGTCTGCAAAATTACCTGTTCTAATTTCTGGACCTTTAGTGTCTAATAATATAGCAACTGGTTTATTTAGTTTTTCTCTAACTTTTTTTGCCATATCTATTCTTTCCTTGTGTTCTTCATGTGAACCATGGGAAAAGTTAAATCTGCACACATTTAGACCATTTTGCATAAGTTGAGTTAAAACTTCTTCACTTTGTGATGCTGGCCCTAGTGTACAAACAATTTTTGTTTTCTTTACATTATTTAACATATTTGCTCCTCCTGAAATATTATTTCACAGATTTATTTTAAATACTAAGATTTATATAGATAATATTTTTGCCATTTCATAAGCTTCTTTATCAAAAACCTTCTTTTGAGATAAAGCTTCACTTATTTCTAAGTCAATTATTTTGTTTTCTTTTATTCCGACAACTCTAGCTGACTTTCCATCTAGTAGTAATTCTACAGCTCTTACACCAAGTCTGCTTGCTAGTATTCTATCAAATACAGTTGGGCTTCCTCCTCTTTGAACATGACCTAATACAGTTACTCTTAAATCTGCTCCTGATTCTTTTTTAAGTTCCTTCTCTAAATCGCTAGCACTTCCAACTCCTTCTGCCAACACGATTATACTATGTCTCTTACCTCTTTTTTGAGTAGTCTTTAATCTTAAAGCAACTTCATCTACTTTAACCTCTACTTCTGGTACTATTATAGTTTCAGCTCCTCCTGCAAGACCTGCATATAAGGCTAAATCTCCACAGTGTCTTCCCATAACTTCTACTATATTAACTCTTTCATGAGATGATGATGTATCTCTTATTTTACCTATAGCATCTATAATAGTATTCATTGCAGTGTCAAATCCTATAGTATAATCTGTATATGCTAAGTCATTATCTATAGTTCCTGGTATACCTATAGCTGGAAATCCTAAGTCACTAAGTTTTTGAGCTCCTGTAAATGAACCGTCTCCTCCAATTACTACTAAGCAGTCAATTTTATACTTTTTAAGAATTTTTACTGCCTTTAATCTACCTTCTTCTGTTTTGAATTCTTCACATCTAGAAGATTTTAATATAGTTCCTCCTCTGTGTATAATATCCCCAACAGAAGATAAGTTCATTTCAGTTAAATCTTCTTCCAACAATCCCTTATATCCTCTATTGATTCCATATACTTTGCATCCATAATATATTGCTGACCTTACAACCGCTCTAATTGCAGCATTCATTCCTGGAGCATCTCCTCCACTTGTTAGTAATCCTATAGTTTTCATTTTTTACCTCCTTGGATTTTATGTCAAATTTTTATTATAATCATTCTTATCACATCTTAATGGACTTTTTTCGTCCCTATATCATTTTTCAATCCCATCAAGACTAAAAAAATTAAATGTCCTTAAATGTCCATTTTGTGATATTATATCACAAAACGGACAATATTTTTCATATTATTATAATATATTTAGATTTTTATCCAAAAAATTAAGCTTTTATCTTTATGTTATCCTTAGGAAGTAATCTTTCTAAATTGTTTATAAATTCATCACATATAAAGGTGGATACTCCTGTCATTTTATATGCTTTGCGCTTACCATTTATATTTTCATCCATAGGATATAAGTATATACTGTCATTGCCTGGATATTGCTTTGCTATTTCTATAATATTGTAAGTTGTATCTGTGTCAGACATACTATCTATTTTTAAATACAGTTTTTTTCCACTTTCTAACTTCACATTTTGTACATTTTTAGTTCTTACTGAATTATATTTTTTAGCTTCAAAGTCAGTATTGTCTTTTATATCTTTTATTTCTCTAGCTATAAGTTTTGCATTTTCGCCTTCTTTTATACTTAATGTTCCTTTTACATAAATTATATTATCTTCGTTTAAAATAACATTATATTTTTGTAATAACTGAGGAAAAACTATTATTTCTATAGCACCATATAAATCTTCTAACTCAATAAATGCCATAATTTCATTTCTTTTTGTGGTTTTTATCGTTTTATTTACAATCATTCCACCCATTATTGCATCAGTTTCATTCATTTGTATATATGACTCTTCATCCTCTTTTAATGAATTTAACTTTCCATTATCTATAGATGTTTTTTCTTGTAATTCTTTTTCAAATTGCGATAAAGGATGCCCACTTACATACATTCCCAGAACTTCTTTTTCAAGATTAAGTTTCTCTCTTTCTTCATATTCTGGTCTTTTAGGTAAATTATATATTTGTTGAAAGTCACTATCTTCTTCACTATCTCCAAAAGCATCAAATAATGAAATTTGACCTTGAACATTTTTCTTTCTGTCCATAGAAACACTTTCTAATAAAGTTTCATAACCAGCCATCAGACTAGCTCTATTTTCACTTATATTATCAAAAGCTCCACATTTTATTAAGCTTTCTATTACTCTTTTATTTGTATCTTTTTGGTCTAATCTCTTAACTAAATCAACTAAGTCTATAAATAATCCCTTAGACTCTCTCTCATCAATTATATTATTTATTATATTTACACCAACATTTTTTACAGCAGCCAGACCAAATCTTATGTTGTCACCTTCAACCGAGAATTTTGAAAAACTTTTATTTATGTCTGGTGGCAACACATCTATATCTAATGCTTTACATTCTCTTATATATTCAACTACCTTATCAGTATTTCCCATAACACTAGTTATTAAAGCTGCCATAAACTCAACAGGATAATATGTTTTTAAATAAGCTGTCTCATATGCTAAAACTCCATATGCAGCTGCATGTGATTTATTAAATGCATAACGAGCAAAATCTATCATGTCATCAAATATTTTATTGGCTATTTCCTCTTCTACACCATTTCTAACACACCCTGCAATTTCTATGTTGCCATCTTCATCAAATTTCCCATGAATAAAATATTGTCTTTCTTCTTCCATTACATCCATTTTTTTCTTACTCATGGCTCTTCTAACCAAGTCACTACGACCATAACTATATCCACCTAAATCTCTAACAACTTGCATAACTTGTTCTTGATATACCAAACATCCATATGTAACTTCCATTATTGGTTTTAATTTCTCATGTAAGTATGTTACATCTTTTGGATTACTTTTATTTTTTATATACGCAGGTATAGAGTCCATTGGACCTGGTCTAAATAGGGATATTCCCGCTACAATATCTTCAAAATTATCTGGTTTCAGTTGTTTCATAAAACTCCTCATACCAGCACTTTCCAACTGAAACACTCCTAAAGTATTTCCAGATGAAAGCATTTCATATACCTTTGGATCATCATAGTCCATCTTTGAAAAATCTATATTTTCAGTGTAATTTTTTATTGTTCTATTCTTTTCTATTAAATCAAGTGCATCTCTTATAACTGTAAGTGTTCTTAATCCAAGAAAGTCCATCTTTAAAAGACCAAGTTCTTCAAGTGTTGTCATAGTAAATTGAGTTGTGATTGCATCTTGATGCTTGTACAGAGGTACATACTCATCTACAGGATTTTTGGATATAACAACTCCTGCTGCATGAGTGGAAGCATGTCTTAACATTCCCTCTATTTGCTTTGATATATTGATTATCTCTTTTGTTTCAGGGTCTTGGTCATATAAATCCTTAAGGTTTGGATTTGTATCTAATGCCTTATCTATAGTCATTCCTAAAGCAAATGGTATTTCTTTAGCTATCTTATCAACCTTATTGTAGCCTATATCTAATACTCTTCCAACATCTCTTATTGCGGCTTTTGCACCCATTGTTCCAAAAGTTATTATTTGTGCAACATGGTCATCACCATATTTTCGCTTTACATAGTCTATAACTTCTTCTCTTCTTTCATAGCAAAAATCTATATCTATATCTGGCATAGATATACGTTCTGGATTTAGAAAACGTTCAAATAGGAGAGAATATTTTATTGGGTCTATATCAGTTATCTTAAGTGTATATGCTACTATTGAACCTGCCGCACTACCTCTACCTGGTCCTACTATAATATTATTTTCTTTAGAGAAATTTATAAAGTCCCAAACTATTAAAAAGTATTCCACATAACCCATTTTTTCAATTACATCTAATTCATAGTTTAATCTATCTAGTATCTCACTATCAGGATTATCATATCTTTCTTTTAATCCATTAAAACACAATTCTCTTAAATAAGTTTCTGGCATATATCCATCTGGAACATCATATTTAGGAAGATGTATAGTGTTAAAATCAAACTCTACATTACACATATCAGCTATTTTTACAGTATTATCAATAGCCTCTAGTGCATATGGGAATAACTCTTCCATTTCTTCTCTTGATTTCAGATAAAACTCATCACTTCCAAATCTCATTCTATTTGGGTCATTTACTGTTTTACCCATTTGAATACACATAAGAACATCATGTATTTTTGAATCTTCTTTATTTACATAGTGAACATCATTAGTAGCAACTAGTGGAATACCAGTCTCTTTTGATAATTTCACTAATCCAGAATTCACTTCTCTCTGTTCTGGTAAATTATGGTCTTGAATTTCTAAAAAGAAATTTTCTTCACCAAATATATCTTTGTAATCAATGGCAAACTTTTTTGCTTTTTCATAATTTCTATTCATCAAAGCACGTGCAACATCTCCTGCAAGACATGCAGAAAGTGCTACAATCCCTTCACAATGCTTTCTAAGTTCTTCCATATCGACTCTAGGCTTATAGTAGAAGCCTTCTACATATGAAGTTGAGACTATTTTTATCAAATTTTTATAGCCTTCCATATTCTTAGCTAACAAAACTAAATGTCCTTGATATTTATCATAATTAGGGTCTTTATCTCTTAATCCACGTGCAGCTGTATAAACTTCACACCCTATAATTGGTTTTATTCCTTCTTTTATAGCTGTTTTATAAAAATCTATAACACCAAACATACAGCCATGGTCAGTAATAGCAATTGAACTCATATTTAATTCTTTAGCTCTTTTTATAAGTTTTTTCACCCTCGAAAATCCATCAAGTAAACTATACTCGGTATGTACATGAAGATGAGCAAAATCTTTTTCCATTAAATCACCTCCTGTTTTATAAATTTAATTTTACCACAAATACATGTCTTAAAACAAAAACAGAGACTTTTATCTCAAAATAGGAATTAACTTCCACCTATAACCCTATATGTTGAAATTAATTCTTATTTTGAGATTGTCCCCTCAAATTTATTATAATGATTTTTTTTTCAAGTCTGTCGCGATTTCTTCTATTTTTCTAAGTCTATGATTGACACCAGATTTTCCTATTGGCGGGTCTAACATCTCTCCAAGCTCCTTGAGAGTCATATCTTCATACTCAATTCTAATCTTGGCTATTTCTTGTAAATTTTCTGGTAAGCTACTAATCCCTATAGTTTCTTGTATTAGTCTAATATTTTCTACTTGTCTTACGGCTGCATTTACTGTTTTAGAAAGGTTAGCTGTCTCGCAATTTACTATTCTGTTTACATTATTTCTCATTTCTTTTACTATTTTAGTATTTTGGAGACTTAAAAGAGCGTGGTGTCCTCCTATAATACTTAATAAATCGGATATTTGTTCACTCTCTTTAAGATAAACAACATAATTATTTTTTCTAGCCACAATTTTACTATTAAAGCCTAAAGAATTTATAAGTTCTTTTAATGAATCTGCAAAATCCTCATTGTTAGTTACAAATTCCATATGATAGTTTTTTTCTGGGTCACTTATAGAACCTCCACCAAGAAAAGCTCCTCTTATAAAAGCTCTTTTACATCCCTCATGTTTAACCAAACTTTCTGGAACTCTATTTATAGTAAAAAATCCCTCTTTTTCTT
This sequence comes from Clostridioides sp. ES-S-0190-01, assembly GCF_020658275.1. NCBI lineage: Bacteria > Bacillati > Bacillota > Clostridia > Peptostreptococcales > Peptostreptococcaceae > Clostridioides > Clostridioides sp. ES-S-0190-01. The sequence goes on from NZ_JACVWA010000038.1 coordinate 94,378, forward strand.
CCAATACACCTAATTTTTTTAATAACATTTCTGAACCCATTTCACTTGTTACCATTAATACATAACTATTATTTCTCTTTAACATTTGATTTTTATTTACAGAAATTGTAGTATTTATGCTGAAATTCTTTTTTAATAACTTAAAGACTTTACGGGCTATTGAGTTTAATTCTGTTGTTATTTTTAAATTTAGTTTTTTATATCCAACAATTTGTATACTTCCCCCTGATTTAACTAGAGCTGACAGTTCAGCTATATTACAACATTCATTCTCAGATACAATTCTCGCTAGTTCATTTTTGGTTTCAGTTGAAAAAGACATATATATCACCCATTAACTAATTTTTCTTTAACCTTTTTTTTATTTCCTGTAAGGCAACCTTTATTATTTCCTTTTCATCATCATACCTAGCTAGGTCTACCACTCTATCTAGATGGATAAATTTAGCATCAATAAAGCCTTCCTCTTTTTGTGGAATAGTATCCATATTTTTTGCTTGCATTAAGTACCAAAAAACTGTTTTATGAACTGCTCTATTTTCATCCCAGTTTTCTTTGAATGTATAGTGTATTTCACCTAAATATTTCAATATATCTGCTTTTACTCCAGTTTCTTCGCTTACTTCACGTAATGCTGCCTCTTGGTTATTTTCCCCTTCTTCTACTTTTCCTTTGGGTAGCACCCAATCTCCATTGAACTTCCTTAGTAAAAGAATCGTATTGCCAAACAGGACTACACCACCAGCACTAACCTCTTCTCTCATCGATGTTCACTCCTTAAAACTAACATAATGATAAGGATTTCTACACTTTTTTTTAAAATCCTTTTTTACTAACTTTTGTTGTAATTATGATTTAGGGCTAACTCAATAACTATGTTAGATATATATTTTGCATCATGTCTTATATAATTATTTTTTATTTCAATCAAATTTTTTTCTACGGTTTTTATACCCATCTCTTTTAACTTATCTTTTTGTTTTTTATCTAGTAAAACCTGTTCTGCTCCATCTTGTTTATATAAATCAAGCATTCCTTCTGGCAATATTTCGTTATTTGCTATCACATAATCTATCAAATTATTGTCAGTATGCTTTATTATCGCATTAATATGTTCTAATACATTATATCCTTCTGTTTCCCCTGGTTGAGTCATTATATTTGATATATACACTTTTGGCGCTAGAGAGGCTTTAATGGCGTCTACAACACCATCTACAAGTAAGTTTGGTATTATACTAGTATATAAACTTCCAGGACCCATAATTATAATATCAGCATCATAAATAGATGCAATAACATCTCCTAATGGTTTAACATCTTTAGGATTTAAAAAAATCTCATCAATAGAACTTTTTTGATTTTTTGATTCTTCAGGTATACTAGATTCGCCATTTACTATTTCACCATTTTTTAATTTGGCAACTAAGTTTACATCTTCTAGTGTTACTGGCAAAACCCTACCTGTTATAGCAAAAATCTCACTTAATTTATACACAGCTTTTTCAAAGTTTCCATATAATCCATTCATAGCAGCTAAAAATAGATTCCCAAAACTTTGACCTTTTAAAAGTCCCTCTGTAAACCTATATTGCATAACTTCATTCATAGTTGGTTCTATATTTGCAAGTGCTAACAGGCAATTTCTTATATCTCCTGGTGGAAGCATTCCTAAGTCTTCTCTTAATACTCCTGAACCTCCACCATCATCAGCAACAGTAACAATCGCAGTTATATTCTGCGTAGAGTGTTTAAGCCCCCTCAGAAACACTGATTGACCAGTTCCTCCACCTATTACTACTACATTAGGGTCTCTATTTTCAATAACAGACCTCTGAAATAACCTTACTTTTTCATTCTTTGCTTTCTTATATATAAATAACGATACAATTAATGCAATCCAACCTAAAATTCCTACAATAATAAGTAATTTAGCCATGTTTGCCTCCATTATCGTAACATAGAGTCTCTGTGTTTTTTTACAACTCTATATCCTTTATTAGATAAATCCTCCGCTATAAGATTTGTTATAGTAACTGACCTATGTCTTCCACCTGTACATCCAACACCAATTACTAGATGTTGTTTTCCTTCTTCTATATATTGAGGTACTAAGAAATGAATCATATCCAAAAGTTTTACATAAAATTCCTCACTAATTTTAGAATTCATAACATAATCTCTAACTTCTTTATCGTCACCAGTTTTAGATCTCAATTCTTCAACATAATATGGATTAGGAAGAAATCTTACATCGAATACTAAATCTGCATCAGCAAGTATACCATGTTTAAATCCAAAAGATACTACAGATATAGTTAAATTAGGATTATCTTCACCAGAAGAATATATTTTCTTTATTTCTTCTTTAAGGTCTTTTGGTTTCATATTAGTTGTGTCAATTATGCATGTAGAAAATCCCTTTAAAGGCTCCATTATTTTTCTTTCCATTTTTATACCTTCTGGAATTTGCATGTCTTTCGCCAATGGGTGATTTCTTCTTGTCATTTTATATCTCTTTAACAATACATCATCATTACAATCTAAATACACCATTTCATATTCATAATTTTCTTTTTCTAAGTAGTTTAAACTTTCATGAAGAGCTTCAAAAAACTTTCTTCCTCTTATATCTATACCTAGAGCAACTTTATCAATACTTGAATTTGGTTGATAACATAATTCTGCAAATTTAGTTATTAAAGCAGGAGGTAGATTATCTACACAATAAAATCCCATATCCTCTAAAGCTCTCATTGTTTCACTTTTTCCAGACCCTGAAAGACCTGTAACTATAACAAATTTCATTGCTAACTCCTCCTTTTTATCTTCTGTTTATTACACTTTTATCTTTCGATTATTACACTATAATATTTTCTACTAATGATATATCCATATTTGAATCATATACAGCTTTTATAGCTCGTTTAAAATCACCCACTCTTTCTGGGCAATGTGCATCTGACCCTATTATAAATTTATTTCCTATTTCTTTTATTTCGTTTATTTGTTTTACATTTAAAAAAGAATGACTACTATTTATTTCAAGCCTTGTATCTGTCTTTTTTGCTACCTTTGCTATTTCTTCTATATATACATCACCTTTATCACCAGGATGTGTAATTACAAAAATATCATTATTATTCATAGCATTTATTACGGCTTTTGTATTATACTCTTTTGCTTTTTCAGTTTTAAAAATATAGTTATTACAATGATTTAATAAACTTCCAAATGATGTAGGAGTAGAACCAAAATGGTATCCAGCCATGATATAGTCAAGTTCTTTTATAAATTTTTCATCCATGTCTATATTACCTTTATCATCTAATATGTTACACTCCATACCCAAAAGTATATTTATATCACTATATTTATCATTCAAAGAATTTATTTCTTCTCTCATTTTATGAATATCTTTCCTCTTTACACCATATGCAATATGTTTATAACTATGGTCTGATATTCCGATTGTCTTTATCCCTTTAGCAATGGCCACCTTTACATTATCTTCAATAGTTCCCTTACCATGACTATATAATGTATGTGTATGATAATCAGCCAATATTTTCATTTGTTAATCCTCTCCAAGTATTTTGACTTCTTCTTCCAACATAACCCCAAACTTGGCATATACAGCACTTTTTATAACATATATTAAATCTAAAATATCTTTAGCACTTGCTTCTCCTAAATTAATCACAAATCCACAATGCTTCTCAGATACTTGAGCACCTCTTAAAGTAAGTCCTCTTAGTCCAGTTTCTTCTATTAACTTCCCTGCAAAATATCCTGTTGGTCTTTTAAATGTACTTCCTGCACTAGCAAAATTTAATGGTTGCTTAGTTGTTCTTCTTGTTGTTAAATCATCCATTAAACTTTTTATTTCATCATAATTTCCTTTTTGTAAATCTATTTCTGCTGATAAAGCTATATACCCATTTTTCGTTATTATACTTTTTCTATACCCAAATTCCATCTGTTCATTTGACAGTTCAAAGATATTTCCTTCCATATCTATTAATCTTACCGATTTTACTATATCTTTCATTTCACCACCATATGCTCCTGCATTCATGGCTAATGCTCCACCCAATGTTCCAGGTATACCTGAGGCAAACTCAAATCCTTTTAATTCTTGTTTTTGAAGAGCTTTACCTAAAACAGATAATAAAGCTCCTGACTGAGCAATTATTTTAGTGCCCTTTATCTCATAAGAATTAAAGTTGTCTGCAAGTTCTATTACTATGCCTCTTATTCCACCATCTTTAATTAGAATATTTGAACCATTTCCAATTATTAAATATGGAATAGACTCTTTTTTCACTAATTGAAGTACATTTTTTAACTGCTCTTCAGTTCTAGGTCTAACCAATATATCGGCTGGCCCTCCAACTCTAAATGAGATATGTTTTTTCATAGGTTCATCTATTTTTATATCATCTTTGCTTAATATATTTAATAAATTTTCATATATATCTTGATTATTCATTGTATTTCCTCCCAAATTATACTAAACTTCAGTTGTCATTATTATCTAAATTATATTAATATATAGTATTAACTATATTCAATAATATATGATTTTGCTTATCATACAGATTTCATATTTTTAAGTTTTTTAATTCCAAACTATATTCAATAAATATATAATAAAGTAAAAAAAAAAAAATAACAACATATAAAAGAACATAAATAATTTAAAAAAAGCATCAATATCGCTGATATCAATGCTTTAAAAGGCTATTTAATTCGTATTATTTATCTAACTATTTTTCACATAGCAAAGATAATAAATTCCCCCAACTATTATAGAACCTCCAACTACATTTCCAAGCGTTACAAATACCAAATTAGTTATTAATTGAACCATAGTAATATCTGCTCCTAATGCCATTCCCATTGGTATAAAAAACATATTTGCAACACTATGTTGGAATCCACATAACACAAATAACATTATTACTGTCCAACATGAAGCTAACTTAGATACTATGTCTTGAGATGCTGTAGCCATCCATACAGCTAAAACTACTAAAATGTTACAAAGTATTGCTTTTAAAAACATTGAAACTATCGTTGAATTAACTTTAGCTTCTGCTACAGCTATGGCTTTTGTAGCTGCATCCCCTGTTAATGTAGAAGAATAATATAAAAGTGCCACTAAAAGTAGTGAACCTACTAGATTTGCAAAATAAACTAACCCCCAGTTTCTTAGCATTTTCCCTAATGTTATTTTTTTATCCATAAGTGGAATAAACATTAAGGTATTTCCAGTGAATAATTCTGCCCCTGCTACCACTACAAGCATAAGACCTACTGGAAAGACCATAGCACTTAAAAAACTAGCTATTCCTGGGTCTATCTTACCAAAAGTCTGACTAATTATTATACTTCCCAATGCCCCAAAACCTATAAATGCTCCTCCAAGTAAACCTAATAAAATTGCATTTTGTGTTGAAATATTCGCTTTTTTAATGCCTGCACTTATAGTTGCTTGTGCAGTTTCCCCAGGTGTCAAGAATCCTTTACTCATAAATCCTTCCCCCTTAAAAATTATACTTTTCCTTGTCTTTTTATGGCAATAATTATATAATAACAATATGATATATAATAAATTTTATTAATATAAAAAATATACTATATGTTTATATATACTTGTCTCATATAATTATATTATTTATTATATACCAACTTTGTTAATTTCGAAATAATTTATATTGAATTTGAAAAATTTACCTTTCGAATATTTATTTTACTTTTTTATTGTTGAGGTATTATATATAATAGATATATGTTTGTGTTATTATATATAATTACTTATTTTAATAAATATTTAAAGGAGGAAATTTTATGTTTGATATATCATTTTTCGAAATGTCAATATATGAAATAGCAGTTACTACAATATATATAATTAATTTCATGGTTATACTAAATCTCATTTTTAGAGAAAAGAGAAATATAAATACAACTCTAACATGGCTTCTTATATTAGTATTAATACCAGCTCTTGGATTTATACTTTATATAGCTTTTGGCAGAAATATTTCAAAAAACAATATGTTTAGATTAAAAGAAAAGGATGATAAGATAATCAAAAGCAATATACTAGATACTCAAGTTAAATTACAATCTACATCTGAAATTAATTCAGAGATACATCAACATAAGGATATGATTTATGCATTAGCTAATTCAAATAATGCTCATTATACCAATAATAACGATGTGTGGATTTACGCTGAGTCTAGTCAATTTTTTAACACTCTTCTTGAAGAACTTAAGAAAGCAAAGAAATATATAAACATACAGTTTTACATTTTCAAAGATGACAAAATCGGAACTGAAATAATTGACATTCTAGTAGATAAAGCCAAAGAAGGTGTAGAAGTAAGACTTTTATTTGACGCCGTTGGTGGTAGAACACTAAAAAATAGTACACTTTCTAGATTAAAAGAAAGTGGTGTTAAAGTTGGAAGTTTCTTTCCATCATTCTTAAAAATTGTAAACTTTAACTTAAACTACAGAAACCACCGAAAAATAGTTGTCATTGATGGAAAAGTAGGATTTGTAGGTGGATACAATGTTGGAGACGAATATCTAGGTAGAAATCCAAAATTTGGTCTATGGAGAGATACACATACTAAACTCACTGGTGATTGTGTAATTGACCTAAATATGAGGTTTATCCTTGATTGGAGATATACAACTAAAGAAGATTTAGATTTAGAAAAGTACTTCGTAGAAAGTGAAACACCTTCTGATTGTCCTTCTGAAAATATTGGGATTCAGATAGTATCAAGTGGTCCAGATATATTAGAACTTGATGAAATTAAATATGGTTACCTTAAAATGATTCAGAAAGCTAGAAAGTATATATACATACAGAGTCCTTATTTAATACTTGACTCAACATTTATAGATACTTTAAAAATAGCTTGTTTATCTGGTGTTGATGTAAGAATTATGATTCCTTCTAAACCTGACCATCCTTTTGTATACTGGGCATCATATTCATATGCTGGAGAACTTTTAAAATTTGGAGCTAAAATCTACACTTATGGTGAAAATGCATTTTTACATGCTAAGACAATAGTTATAGATGACTCTATATGTTCTATAGGAACAGCTAATATGGATATAAGAAGCTTTGAGCTTAATTTTGAAGTAAATGCATTTATGTACTCTTCAAAAAAAGCACTAGAGCAAAGAGTTATATTTGAAAATGATATTTTAGATTCAAAAGAAATAACATTAGATGTATATAATTCTAGGTCTACTTATATAAAAATCAAGGAATCAATTTCTAGACTATTATCATCAGTTTTATAAATCTTTTATTTTATAAAAATTTTACCTTTTGGTTTATTTTTTAAAGTTTTTTATATATATTATTTTTTTTTTATTGGATTCAGTCCATTTTTTTTATTTTTTTTAACTATTCTGAATTATTTTATATTATAATAGACTAGTATAGTTTTTTTTTAATAGGTAACTTTTTTGCATTGTTTTTATGAATAAAGAAATTGTTGTATATTATTCTTTCTTTATTGTTTTGGTTTTGTTCACCAACATAATATTGGTGTCAACTCATGGTTAATTATTTTATGAAAAATAATAACTTTAAAAAGAAAAGGGGGATTTGTTATGTGCGATTTTATTTCACACAACAAGCAGTTATTTGACGAATTAGATATATTTATTGACTCTCTTGCAACAAAGGAAGGTGCTTTGATACAAGTTCTACATGAAGCTCAAGGTATATTTGGATATCTTCCAAAAGAAGTACAACTTCATGTTGCTAAAAGACTTGGAGTAGCTCCTGCAAAGGTATATGGGGTTGTTACATTCTATTCTTATTTCACTACAGAACCTGTAGGTAAGTATAAAATAAGTGTCTGTCTAGGTACTGTATGTTTTGTAAAAGGTGCTGATAAGATATTAAGTGCTTTTGAAAAACAGCTTGGTATAAAAGTTGGAGAAACTACTAGTGATTTTAAATTTTCTTTAGAAGGTTTAAGATGTTTGGGGGCATGTGGTTTAGCTCCAGTTGTTACTGTAAATGGTAAAGTTTATGGTAAAGTAAAACCAGATCAAGTAAGCGAAATATTGGATACTTATAGAGAATTAGAATTGAATTGTTAAGAGGGGTGAATAAATAATGCGTAAAGTAAATTCATTTGATGAATTAAAAGTTTTAGCTGATGAGCTAAAACCTAGTCTTAGCCTAAGAAAAAATTATTCTAAGGAAAATGTATTAAGAAGAGAATTACTTGTTTGTTGTGATACTGGATGTACATCTTCAAACAGTATGGAAATAGTTAGTGAGTTAGAAAATGAAATAAAAAAATCAGGAATACAAGACAAGGTTGATGTTCGTTTAACAGGTTGTTTTGGTTTCTGTGCTCAAGGTCCTATCGTAAAAGTTTATCCTGATAACGTTTTCTATGTGAAAGTTGAACCATCTGATGCTGAAAAGATAGTTCAAAATCACTTAATTAGAAATACAGTTGTTGAGGAATTATTATATGAAGAAGAATCTTTAAATAAAAAAGTAGAAGCACAAGAAGAAATGTCTTTCTACAAAAAACAATTACGTATAGCTCTAAAGAATTGTGGGCTTATAGACCCAGATAGTTTAGAGGATTATATTGCTAATGATGGTTATTTAGCTCTAGGTAAATGTTTAACGACTCTTACTCCTCAAGAAGTTATTGCAGAAGTAAAGACTTCTGGTCTTCGTGGTAGAGGAGGAGCTGGATTCCCTACAGGTTCTAAATGGGAAGCTGCTTCAAAGAATCCTGCTGGCCCAACTGATAAAAAATTCGTTGTCTGTAATGCTGATGAAGGAGACCCTGGTGCATTCATGGATAGATCTGTACTTGAAGGAGACCCTCATAGTGTACTAGAAGCTATGGCAATATGTGGATATGCTATAGGTTCTGATACAGGGTACATATATATAAGAGCTGAATATCCAAAATCTATAGAAAGACTAAAAGTAGCTATAGCTCAAGCTGAAGCACATGGCTTACTTGGTGAAAATATTTTAGGTACTGGATTTAACTTCAAATTAGAATTAAAATACGGTGCAGGAGCTTTCGTTTGTGGTGAAGGTACAGCTTTAATGCATTCAATTGAAGGTAGACGTGGTGAACCTAGAATGAAGACTTATAGTTCTTCTAAAAGTGGATTATGGAAATCTCCTACTTGCTTAAACAATGTTGAAACTTTTGCTAATATTCCAGCAATCATACTTAAGGGTGGAGATTGGTTTGCTAACTTAGGTACTGATGATTCTAGTGGTACTAAAGTTTTTGCTCTTGGTGGAAAAGTAGAAAATGTAGGTCTTGTTGAAGTTGCAATGGGTACTACTTTAAGAGATATTGTATTTGAAATTGGTGGAGGAATTCCTGAAGGCAAAAACTTCAAGGCAGTTCAAACAGGTGGACCGTCTGGTGGATGTATACCAACTGAACATTTAGATATACCTATAGATTTTGGTTCATTAAGCTCTATAGGCTCAATGATGGGTTCTGGTGGTATGCTTGTTCTTGATGAATCTGACTGTATGGTAGATATAGCCAAATTCTTCCTTGAGTTTACTGTTGAAGAATCTTGTGGTAAATGTACACCTTGTCGTATAGGTACTACGAGATTATTAGAAATATTAACTAAAATTACAGAAGGTAATGGTACTCTACAAGATTTAGACGACCTAGAAAACCTTGCTGAAACTATACAAACTGCTTCATTATGTGGTCTTGGTAAAGCTGCTCCAAACCCTGTTTTAAGTACTCTTCAATATTTCAAAGATGAGTATATAGCACATGTTGTAGATAAGAAATGTCCTGCTGGCAAATGTCAAAACTTACTTTCTTACTTCATAACAGATGCTTGTAAGGGTTGTACAAAATGTTCTAGAGTGTGTCCTGCTGGTTGTATAACAGGTTCTGTTAAAGAACAACATACAATAGATACTTCTAAGTGTCTAAAATGTGGTGCTTGTATAGATAATTGTACATTTAATGCTATAATCAAGAAATAACTTATTTGGAGGAGGAATAACAATGAGTTTAGTTAATTTAACTATCAATGGCAAACATGTTTCAGCACCTAGTGGAACTTCTATCTTAGATGCTGCAAAACTAATAAATATAAAAATACATAACCTTTGTCATTTACATATGAATGAGATAGATAAGCTTGATACTTGTGCTTCTTGTCGTGTTTGTATGGTTGAGACAGAGAGAGGTTTAGTTCCAGCTTGTGGAACAGTTATAAAGGAAGGTATGAGAGTTCAAACTAATAGTGCTAAAGCATTAAATGCTCGTAGAACTATTGTTGAGTTACTATTATCAGACCATCCACAAGATTGCTTTATATGTGAAAAAAATGGAGACTGTGAATTACAAACTATAGCTGCTGATTTAGGAGTAAGAAAGATAAGATATCAAGGTTCTAAGTCTTTTGCAGGTAAAGATACCTCTACTAAATCTTTAGTTAAAGACCATTCTAAATGTATATTATGCAGAAGATGTGAAACTGTATGTAATGATATCCAAACAGTTGGAGCATTATCTGGAGTTAATCGTGGATTTAATACTTTAGTTAGTACATTTTTTAATGCTGATATGGTTGAAACAGAGTGTACATTCTGTGGCCAATGTATTTCTGTCTGTCCAACTGGAGCGTTAACAGAAGTAGATAATGTACCTAAACTATGGGATGTTTTAAATAAAAAAGAAAAAACTATAGTAGTGCAAGTTGCCCCTGCTGTAAGAGTTGCTATTGGTGAAGAGTTTGGATTAGAACCAGGTTCAATATCTACAGGAAAAATGGTTGCTGCTTTAAAAGCACTTGGGTTTGAGCATGTATTCGATACAAACTTTGGTGCAGACTTCACTATAATGGAAGAAGCTACTGAATTTATAGAAAGAATTCAAAAAGGTGAAAATCTACCTATATTAACAAGCTGTTGCCCTGCATGGGTAAACTTCTTAGAACACAATTATCCAGACCAATTAAATCTAGCATCTAGCTGTAAATCTCCTCAAGGTATGTTTGGTTCTATAGCTAAGAATTACTATGCACCTAAAATACTAGGAATTAATCCAGATGACCTTTATGTTGTATCTGTAATGCCTTGTGTAGCTAAGAAGTATGAAGCTTCAAGAGAAGAATTAAGTGAATCTGGAATATTAGATGTTGACCTTTCTATAACTACTAGAGAGCTAGCTAAGATGATAAAAGAAGCTGCTATTGATTTACCTAATCTTCAAGACCAGGATTTTGATAATCCATTAGGAAAATCTACTGGTGCTGCGTCTATATTTGGAGCAAGTGGTGGAGTTTTAGAAGCTGCTCTACGTACTTCATATGAAAAGATAACTAACAAAACTTTAGATAATGTAAACTTTACTAATGTTAGAGGGCTTAAGGGAATCAGAGAAGCAAGTATAGATGTTGATGGAACTACAGTCAATGTATGTATTGTAAATACACTTAAAAATGCTAGAAAAATGATGGATAAAGTTAGAAGTGGAGAATGTAAATACCATATCATAGAAGTTATGGCATGCCCTGGTGGATGTGTTGGAGGAGCTGGTCAACCTTACCATCATGGTAATACTGATATAATTGATAGACGTGCTAATGCATTGTATGAGATAGATAGAAATAAGGCTATTCGTAAGTCTCATGAAAATCCTGACTTACAAGCTATTTATAAAGACTTCTTTGGAGATCCAAATAGCGATGTAGCTCATAAATACCTTCATACTCATTACTTTGATAAGAGTTGTATTTATGAAGAATGTCCAAAAGAATGTGCTTGTGAAGAAGCTAAATAAATTTTAACAAATTGAAAACTAAAATATTCTCAAATAAAAGGATTGTATAAAGTGCTTTTAAGTACTTTATACAATCCTTTATATTTTAATCATAATAAGCTACATTTCTACGCTTATCTTTCTTAAAGTATCCCTGCCATTTTCATAAGCTGTTTTGCATTTGTAGTCTTACATCTTCCATCTTTTATGGCATAGTCAAAATAGATTTTATCATCAACATAGTACTCTGAAAAATGGTAGTTTACAATCTCTACATCTCCACCACTTGAAAGGTCACATAACTCAAAATCATGTGTTGTAACCATACTTATAATCCATGGCTTTGATAGTTTCTTTACTGCCTCACTTGCTCCAATAATTCTATCAGCAGAGTTAGTTCCTTTAAAAATCTCATCAACTAAAACTAACATCGGTAATTCTTTTATACTATATTGAATCATTGATTTTATTCTGAGAATTTCAGCATAAAAAGTTGATATACCTTGGCTTACATCATCTTGTATTCTCATAGATGTAAATATATACATACATGTGGCATCAAAATTTTTAGCACATACTGGAGCACCTGCATACGCCAATACTAAATTTACACCAATACTTCTTAAAAATGTCGTCTTCCCTGACATATTTGAACCTGTAATGATACAGGTTTGAGAATTTAATTTTATTGAATTTGCTACAACACTTTTCTCTGCTATTAATGGATGGTATACTTCTTCAACTTCTAACTTTGGAATACTTTCGCTTTTTATTATTGGAAAACATGTATTTTCTTTTACTTGACCAATAATAGTTAAACTTATCAAAGCTTCAAACTCTCCAATAGATTCAAGCCATCCTCTAATTTGATTTCCATATACACTTTTCCATCTTTCTAGAGATTCTGCACAGTGATAATTCCACATAAGAACACCACAAGCAAGTATATAAACTATTTGATTATATCTTAAGTTTACTGCATTACCTATTGAGTTCAGCTGTTTAATACCTTTTGAAACACCATTACCTTTAGAAAGTTTTGCTTGTAATTCTTTTAAATATGGGCTTTCAAATGTCTCTTTCTCTAAAACTTCAAACATCTTTTCATATACTTGTATACTTCTACTAAATGAGAATAATGGGGATAAAGTCTGCATAAGCTTTGTATTCCCAAACCCACCAAATCCTAGCTGAAGTACAAAAAGTAAAAAAACAGGTAGCATAGGCAAAAACCCTAATATAAAAAATATAAAAGATAGTATTGTTGCAGTAGGCAAACCCCAAGTAAAAACATGCATCCACTTAGGTATATATACTTTTTTATCTTCTCCATACTCTATAAATGACTCTATACTTCCATCAGAGTTGGTTTTTTGTTCCTTACCAATTATATTACTCAAGGTCTGAATATGGATAGAAAAATCCTGTTTTGATAATAGCTCTTTTACTGCTGTTTGTCTTTCTAGGATTATATTATCGTTTGGATTTTCATTCCATAAGGACTTAGCTAAAGACTTCTTTCCATAGGATGTATTAGCTATACAAATATACTGATATAGTGATGCTCTTCCAAATAAGTCTAAATCTTTTGCTTGTGAATTTTCTTCTTGTATATATTCTTTTCCATCTATTTTGAATTCTTTCCACTCATCACCAAATCTCTTAACATACTTATCCAGCACTTCACACTTACTCTTAAAATACGATTCTTCCTCTTTTATTTTATTATGAATAACTAAAAGTGAAATAAATAGAATCAATGCTACAATTCCAACAAAAATACCTACTATATTTTTATTGTAAAATCCAATAGCAAATCCCGCTATCAATATTAAAAAAGATATTAATCTAGCTGTACTTATATTATTTGATTTTTTATTTAAGAGCAGTTCTTTTTCAGTAGTACTTTCTAAAAGCTTACTAAAATAGTTCATTCCCATAAAGACTCCAACTTCCTTATCATATAATAAATTTAAATATAGTATTAAATTTAAACTAATAACCTTAAAAGCTAATTTAAACTCCAATTATATAATATATATTTTATAACTATTCTATACAATTTTATTTTATATGCACTCTCTATTACTTAGTATCAATAAGTTTTGATAGTTTCTTAGTAAATTCTTGAGCTGCATCATACCCCATTCCTCTTTGTCTAAAGTTCATTGCTGCTACTTCTAGTATCATAGCAGTATTTCTTCCAGGCTTTACAGGAACAACTAACTTCTCTACATTAACACCAAGTATTTCTTCATATTCTTTATCTAATCCAAGCCTATCATAATACTTATTTTCATCCCAAGCTTCTAAATGTACTACTAAATCTATCATTTTAGAATTTTTGATAGCTCCTACACCATATAGACTTCTGACGTCTATTATACCTATTCCTCTTATCTCTAGGAAATGTCTTATTAATTCAGGAGACTGACCCATCAACATACTTTCATCTAATTTTCTTATTTCTACAGCATCATCTGCAACTAATCTATTACCTCTCTGAATTAGTTCTAATGCTGTTTCTGACTTTCCTATACTACTCTCTCCCTTTATCAAAACACCTATACCATAAATATCAACTAAAACTCCATGAATCGTTGTATGTGGTGCTAACTTATTATCTAAGTAGTTTGATAATCTATTTATAAGTCTAGTTGTGTTTCTGTTTGTACTTAAAAGTATTCTCTTATACTTTTTAGCCTTTTCAATCACATCTGGTTTTATTTCTAAATCTCTAGAAATTATTAAAGCTGGTATTTCATATGAGAAAAATCTATTTAGTACCTCTTCTCGAATTTCATTATCCATCAATCCAAAGAAATTATATTCTGTTTTTCCAACTATTTGTATTCTCTCATATGCAAAGTAATCAAAATATCCTGCAAATTGTAAACCTGGTCTATTTATATCTTGAGAGTATACATAATAATCTACATCATCAGGCATGTATACTACTTTAAGTTTTAAATCTTTTATTATTTCTCTTATTGATACTTTATTGCTAGTTTCCATCAATTTTCTTCCTTCCTAAAAAAATTATAAACATTCTCTGCAATGCTTTTATTCATTCCTTCTACTTCTAAAAGTTCTTCAAAAGTAGCTTCTTTTATGGCTTCTACATCTTTAAAATGACTCATCAGTGCTTTTTTTCTTTTTTCACCTATCCCTTGTATATCATCTAAGATAGATTTTGTCAAAGCTTTATTTCTTAGACTTCTATGATATGTTATTGCATAATTATGAACTTCTTCTTGTATACTAGCAATAAATCTATATAAACTAGTTGTCTTATCCAACTCGATTTCTTTTTCTTTACATATTAACCCTTTAGTCCTATGCTTATCGTCTTTGTACATTCCCCAAAGTGGTATGTCTACATCATTAAGTTCTAATACTTTTTTTACAGCGCTAACCTGTCCCTTTCCTCCATCCAACAATATAAGGTCAGGTAAATTTCCATGTTTCAATCTTCTATCTACAATTTCAGCCATGGAATCATAATCATTAGGTCCAATGACTGTTTTTATTTTATATCTTCTATACTCTTTTTTATCTTTTTTAGCATTTGTATAGACTACCATAGAGCCAATTGAATCTACTCCTTGTATATTTGATATATCAAAAGACTCTATTCTTATTGGCAATTTTTCTAAGTTTAACAATCGTTTTAATTCTTCTAATGCTCCAATACTTTTTTCATATTTCCTTTTGTTCATATCAGAAAATTTTTCAAGGTACTCTACTGCATTTTTTCTCACCATTTCAACTAGGCTTTTTTTCTCTCCTTTTTGTGGTACTCTTATTGTTACTTTTTGCCCTTTTTTAGACGATAGCCATTCTTCTAATATACAACTGTCTTCTATCTCATCTTCTATAATTAGTTCTTTAGGTATATATTCTTGCTCATTGTAAAATTGTTTTACAAATGAACTCAATATAGAAGCTCTTGGGCTATCCATTACCCCTTCTAGTATAAAGTGTTCTCTCCCAACAATCTTACCATTTCTAATAAAAAATACTTGTACACAAGCTTCATTATGAGCTCTTGCCATCGCAACTACATCCTGATTTAAATCGGTTACAGTAGCATCTATTTTTTGTTTTTGTATCATTTCTTCAAGACTCTTTATTTTATCTCTATATATAGCTGCTTCTTCAAATCTAAAATTCATAGAACTCTCATTCATCTTTTCTTTTAAGAGCTCCATCAACTTTTCTTCTTTCCCCGATAGACACATTATAATTTCTTCTATCATCTTTCCATATTCTTCTTTGGATACATTTCCTGTACAAGGTCCTAAGCACTTATTTATGTGTAAGTTTAAACAAGGTCTTGTTTTATTTTTTATCGCTTTTTCTATGTCAATTTTACAACTTCTTATTGGATAGGTACTGTTTATAAGGTCTAAAGTATCATTTACCGCAGTTATATTAGTATATGGTCCAAAATACTTTGCTTTATCTTTAAGAACCCTTCTAACCTTTAAAATCCTTGGATAATCTTCATTTGTAGTCACCTTAATATATGGGTAAGTCTTATCATCTCTAAGTAACACATTATACTTTGGTCTATATCTTTTTATTAAATTACATTCAAGTATTAATGCTTCCAACTCTGAATCTGTTATAATGTATTCAAATTTATATATATTCTTAACCATAGATTTTACTTTAGATGTATGGTTTTTTGAAGATTGAAAATACTGCCTTACTCTATTTTTTAGAGATATGGCTTTTCCCACATATATTATATGGTCGTATTTATCCTTCATTAAATATACACCAGGCTCAGAAGGTAATTTTTTTAAGTGGTCTTGTATATCAAACATATCGCCCTCCAAAACATTAAGTTTTATATTAAAATTATACCCTAAAATGTGAAAATTAAAAAGTTATTCAATTTCCAGCATTGTACACAAGTTAAAGTCCATATCATCTTCTATAATTGATTTAAAAGCAATCTCAAATACGAAGAACAATATGGACTTTATGTTTGGTAATTATCTACAATTTATTTTTAATTTACTTACTTCTAATATTTTCAACTTATTTTTATATATTTACAGTTAAAATTTTACACAGTTTATATAACCTAAGAGAAATATTTACTTAAGAATTGACCTGTATAAGACCCTTCAACTTTAGATACTTCTTCTGGTGTTCCAGTTGCAACTATAGTTCCACCTTTATCTCCACCCTCTGGGCCTAGGTCTATTACATAATCACAAGTCTTTATAACATCTAGATTATGTTCTATAACTATAATTGTATTTCCTGTATCTGCTAATCTTTGTAATACGTGAATTAACTTATCTACATCTGCCATATGAAGTCCTGTAGTAGGTTCATCTAATATATATAAAGTCTTTCCTGTTGGTCTTTTACTAAGTTCTGATGCTAATTTTATACGTTGTGCTTCTCCTCCAGACAATTGAGTTGAAGGCTGTCCTAATTTAATGTATGAAAGACCTACATCCATCAATGTATCCAGCTTTCTTTTTATGTTTGGTATATTTTCAAAAAACTCAACAGCTTCTTCTACATTCATATCTAGTATATCAGATATAGTTTTATCTTTGTATTTTACTTGTAATGTTTCCCTATTGTATCTTTCACCCTTACAAACCTCACAAGGAACATATACATCTGGTAGAAAGTGCATCTCTATTTTTATTATTCCATCACCTTTACAAGCTTCACATCTACCACCTTTTACATTAAAACTAAATCTTCCCTTTTTATATCCTCTTGCTTTAGCTTCATTAGTAGCAGCAAAAATATCCCTTATAAAATCAAATACCCCTGTATAAGTAGCTGGATTTGAACGAGGTGTTCTTCCAATTGGACTTTGGTCAATATTTATAACCTTATCTATATTTTCAATTCCTTTTATTTCTTTGTGCTTACCAGCTCTTTGTTTTAGTCTATTCACTTTACTTGCAACACCTTTATAAAGTATGTCATTTATTAGTGTACTTTTCCCAGAACCTGAAACACCTGTTATACATGTAAACTTACCTAATGGCAATTTTACATCAATATTTTTTAGGTTATTTTCTGATGCTTTGATTACTTCTATAAAACTTCCATTTCCTTCTCTAGTAGTCTCAGGAACTAATATTTGTTTTTTTCCACTTAAGTACTGACCTGTTATTGAGTTTTCATTTTCTATTATTTCATCTAAAGTTCCTTGTGCAACTATCTCACCACCATGTATACCTGCACCAGGTCCAATGTCTATAACATAATCAGCTTCTCTCATTGTATCTTCATCATGTTCTACGACAATTAAAGTATTTCCTAAATCTGTTAGATGTCTAAGAGTGCCTATAAGTCTGTCATTATCTCTTTGATGAAGACCTATACTTGGCTCATCAAGCACATATAACACTCCAACTAATGCTGAACCGATTTGAGTTGCTAATCTTATACGTTGCGCTTCTCCTCCTGAAAGTGTTCCAGCTTTTCTTGATAAATTCAAATAATCAAGACCAACATCTCTTAAAAACTTAGCTCTTCCCTTTATCTCTTTTATAATTTCATGAGCTATAAATCTTTGCTTTTCTGTAAGAGTTACATTTTCCATAAAATCTATCAATTCGTTAACAGATAAGTTTGTTACTTCCATTATATTTTTTCCATCAACTAAAACAGATAAAACCTCTTTTTTAAGTCTCAATCCCTTACATTTTGGACAAGGTCTTTCTGCCATATATTCTTCAATTTTGTCTCTCATATACTCTGAGTTAGTTTCTTTGTATCTTCTCTCTAAGTTTACTACTACTCCTTCAAAATATGATTTATAATTTCTAGTTCCTCCAAATTTTGATTCATAAACAAACTCTACCATTATATTATCCTTACCATAAAGTAACTCTTGAACAAAATCTTCTGGTAAATCTTTAAATGGAGTTGTCAGAGATACATTAAAATGCTCTGCTAAACTTTTTATCATTTTGCTATAATAAGTATCGTCGTTGACACCTGTTGAACCCCAAGCAGCCACTGCACCTTGTTTTATTGATAAATCTTTATTTGGTACAACTAGTTCTGGGTCAACTTCTTTACTTTCCCCAAGACCATTACAAACATCACAAGCTCCAAAAGGAGCATTAAATGAAAACATTCTTGGAGATAATTCTTCTATCCCAATTCCATGTTCTGGACATGCAAATTTAGTTGAGAAAAGAATCTCTTCTCCATCTATTATTTGAGCTATTACAAGACCATCTGATAGTTTAACCGCAGTTTCAATTGAATCTGCAAGTCTAGATTCTATTCCATCTTTGACTACTATTCTATCCACTACTACTTCTATACTGTGTTTTTGGTTTTTAGTTAAAACAATATCATCACTTACTTCATAGTTTTCCCCATCAACTCTAACTCTTACAAATCCTTCTTTTTTAATATTATCTAAGACCTTTTTATGTGTACCTTTTTGACCTCTAACAATTGGCGAAAGTATTTGCAACTTAGTTCTATCTGGAAAATCTAGCATTTTATCAACTATTTCTTGAATAGTCATTTGACTTATTTTTTCACCACATGTAGGACAATATACATCGCCTACTCTTGCAAATAACAATCTCAAATAGTCATATATTTCTGTTACTGTTCCAACTGTAGAGCGTGGATTCTTTGAAGTAGTCTTCTGATCTATTGAAATAGCTGGTGATAGACCTTCAATATATTCTACATTTGGCTTTTCCATTTGCCCTAAAAACTGTCTAGCATAAGCAGACAAACTCTCTACATATCTTCTTTGGCCTTCTGCATATATCGTATCAAATGCCAAAGATGACTTTCCAGAACCAGACAATCCTGTAAAAACTATAAACTTATCTCTTGGTAACTCTAAATCTACATTTTTTAAATTATGCTCTTTTGCTCCTCTTATTATAATTTTATCTTCCATAACCTTGTTTTTACCTTTCTATTTTTCCAATTTTTCTTCCAACTGTTTTACCTTATCTCTTAATTCTGCCGCTCTCTCAAATTGTAAGTTTTGAGCAGCTTCCATCATCTCTGATTTTAATTTTTCTATATTATCTTTTATCTCTTCTTTATCATCTGTATCAGTTATTCCATAGACAACTTCTTCCTCTGCAACTTTAGTTGCTTCTATACTATCTCTTACACTTTTTTGTATAGTCTTAGGAGTTATGTTGTGTTCTTCATTATATAAATTCTGTATAGCTCTTCTTCTTTTTGTCTCATCAATAGCATTTTGCATTGAATCAGTTATCCTATCAGCATACATAATAACTCTTCCATTTTCATTTCTAGCTGCACGTCCAATAGTTTGTATTAATGCTGTTTCGGAACGTAAGAAACCTTCTTTGTCTGCATCTAAAATTGCTATAAGTGAAACCTCTGGTATATCTAGACCTTCTCTAAGTAAATTTATTCCTACAAGTACATCAAATTTTCCCAGTCTTAAGTCTCTTATTATCTCTGTTCTTTCTAATGTAACTATATCTGAATGTAGATATTTAACTTTTATTCCTATTTCTTTAAGGTAATTAGTTAAATCTTCACTCATTTTTTTAGTTAAAGTGGTTATAAGCACTCTTTCATTTTTTTCTATTGTTTTAGTTATTTCCCCTACTAAATTATCTATCTGATTATTTATAGGTCTTACTTCTACAATTGGGTCTAAAAGGCCTGTTGGTCTTATTATCTGTTCAGCTATAGTCTCAGAATGTTGAATTTCATAAGGACCTGGTGTAGCACTTACAAACAATATTTGATTTATGTTTCCTTCAAATTCTTGAAAATTTAACGGTCTATTATCAAGTGCAGAAGGTAATCTAAATCCATTTTCTATAAGAGATGTTTTTCTTGATCTATCTCCTGCGTACATTCCTCTTACTTGCGGAATAGTAACATGTGCCTCATCTACAATTATCAAATAATCATCTGGAAAGAAATCCATTAATGTATATGGTCTTTCTCCTTCTTCTCTTCCAGTAATATGCCTTGAGTAGTTTTCTATCCCCTGACAAAACCCTATCTCCTTTAACATTTCTATATCATACTTCGTTCTTTGCTCAATCCGTTGTGCTTCTAAAAGCCTATCATTTTCTTTAAAAGTCTCAATTTGTTGTTGAAGTTCATCTTCAATTTGAACAATTGCATTTTCAATTCTTTCTGGTGTTGTTACATAGTGAGATGCGGGGAAGATAACAACATGATTTCTTGTCCCAACAATCTTTCCTGTTACATAATCAATTTCTGTTATTCTATCTATTTCATCACCAAAGAACTCTATTCTTATTGCTTTTTCATCATTGCTAGCTGGAAATATTTCTAATATATCTCCTCTAACTCTAAAAGTCCCTCTTGTAAAATTTATATCATTTCTTTCATATTGTATCTCTATTAACCTTTTTATTACATCATCTCTATCCTTCTGCATACCAGGTCTTATAGATAACATAAGTTCTTTATAATCTTTTGGGTCCCCCAAACCATATATACAAGATACTGAAGATATTATTATAGTATCTCTTCTTTCTAAAATAGATGCTGTAGCAGAATGTCGAAGTTTATCTATTTCGTCATTTATACTTGCATCTTTTTCTATATAAGTGTCACTGTGAGCTACATATGCCTCTGGTTGATAGTAATCATAGTAACTTACAAAATATTCAACTGCATTGTCTGGGAAAAATTCTTTAAACTCACTATAAAGTTGTGCTGCTAGTGTTTTATTATGAGCCATTATTAGGGTAGGTTTTTTAACTTGTTGTATTATATTTGCCATTGTGAATGTTTTTCCTGAACCTGTTACACCTAACAATGTCGAAAATTTTTCATTTCTATTTATAGAATCCACTATTGATTTAATAGCTTCTGGTTGGTCACCTGTTGGTTTGAAGTCTGACTTTATTTTAAAATCCATAGTATCACTCCTTCTTTTCGAACATTAGTTCCTAACATGTATTATTATATCATACCTTTCTAGAATTGTTTCAGTTATTTTAAATATTTTACCCATTTAAATTTTACTTAAATCTAAAATATAAAAAAAGACTTCTATCTTTATAATAGAAGTCTATAAGTAATGGAAAATAAATACTTTATCCAGTTTATATAATGAAATCAAATGCTTCTTTTTCAACTCCGTCTAGCTTCAAATCGAATAGTCTTAATATAGTTGCTGCATGAGCTCTTAAGTCGCCTTCTTCCTCTACTACGCCTGTTTTTATTTTAGGTCCAAAAGCTATAAACGGAGGTCTATTCCCCTTAGTAGTTAAATGACCATGTGTAGCAACAGCAAACTTGTAATCTTTTATATCAGAATCCTTTATAATATTTCCTTCTAAATCATTTCCAAATGAAATTCCTTCAATTCCTTCAATTACCATTTCAAAGTCGCCTTCAAGTCCAAGATTGGATGCTTCTTCTTTGGTAAATATATTCTCTATAAATAATTCTTCTTTAAACTCTTCAAGCAATACTCTCAACTCTTCTAATCTATTTTGGTTACTTACTATTATCTGTGCTGATATACCTGACGAATTTACATAGGCATCAAAATTCTTAACTACTCCATTTTCTACTGTTATAAATCCATGTGATTTAAGTAAAACATTTGGATTTACAACTTTATCAACTCTAAGATGACCATGGTCTCCAAGTATTATAAAATTTGTATCTTCATATGTACCTGCATCCTTTGTAGCTTGAATTATATCTCCTAACCATTTATCATTCATTTTCAAGGCTTCATTTACTTTTTCATTAAACAAACCATGGTTATGTCGTGTATGGTCCAAAGTTGCTAGATGTATTAACATTAAATCTGGATTATATTCTTTTATTACATCTATAGCACAATTTACTCCAAACAAATCCATATTAGGCTCTAATTTCCAATCAATATAGTGACAATGTCTATCATAAATACTATCCATTATAACCTTACTTGAACTTTTTTCAAAAATTTCTCTTGGGTCATCTTCTCTATTAGGAGCCCATATCTCTGCAATATTATAATCTATATTTGGATTTGCACCCATTACAGGCCATAAGATACTAGAAGTAGTCAGATTATTGTCCTTTGCTACATCTATAATTGTCTTTACTTTTATATCTTTTGAATACCAATACCAATCTTTATTTTCTTTATTTGGGTCAAATTTTTCATTATGATATATTCCATGTTTTTTAGGATATACTCCTGTAACCATACTTGTATGACAAGGATATGTTAAAGTTGGATATACACAATTTATATTTTTCACCATAGAACAATTTTCTAAGATAGATTTAAAATTTGGTAGATTCTTTACAAATTCTAAATCTTTTTCAAATAAAGAATCTACTGATAATACTATAACTTTTGTCATTTACATTACCTCTTCATTCATATATTATTGGATACGTTCAATCAATCTATAATCTATATATGTTACAGGTGATATTTTATCAACATTTCATACCTGTCTATAATTATTTATTAGTCTTGTCTATTACTGCTTGCATCGCAGAAGTTCCTTTGCTTACTGCATCTTTTGGCGCCACATTTAAATCAGTAAGACCTTTTTTAATCTCATCCATTAACTTATCAGTTGCTTCTTTATATCCATTTAACATTGGAAGGGCAACAGCATATTGTAATTGGTCAGTTGCGACTTTATATTGTGGCTTTTCTTTATACAATGTTTGTAATTTTTCTGATTTAGTTGCATCTTCAGTTGTTGGCAGATATCCTGTTGATGAACTAAATTGAACTATTTTATCTGTTTGAGTCATCCATTCCATAAATTCTGCACTTGCATCTTTTTCTTTGTCTGTTCCACCTTCAAGCATAACTAAGTTTGCTCCCCCTGTAGGCGTTGCATATTTTTGATTTTTTGGTAAAAATGCTGTTGATATTTCAAACTTACCGTCTGTTTGTTGCATAAGACCTGCTAAATCTGCTGTTGATGTAAATATCATACCAACTTTACCATTTACAAAATCTTGCTTTGCTACATCCCAAGCATTATAATCTTCACCAGGTGGCATTTTCATTATTCCAGATTTCATCATATCTTGCCAGAATTTAACTGGTGCTTGACCTGCTTCATTATTGAATGCTACTTTTTTTCCATCAGTTATTTCTCCTCCACTTTGCATTACCATAGCTTCATAGAACCAAATATCTATTGGAGTTTCAAATCCATAAGTATCTTCTGATTTGTTTGTCATTTTACTAGCATATGTTTTAAGTTCTTCCCATGACTTTGGTCCTGAAGGGTCAAGGCCTGCTTTAACTGCCATATCCTTATTTATGTATAGTATTGGTGTACTTCTATTAAATGGCATACCAACAAACTTATTTTCATAATATGAATTTGTTAGAAGACCAGAAAAAAATCTTTCTTGGTATGCCTTATCAAAGTATTTACTCATATCTACTAAAGCTCCTGCTGATGCAAATGTACCTGTTTGAGTTATTTCTAATAATGTTACATCTGGTTGGTCTTTAGAAGTTAATGCAGCTTGTAATTTTGTTGCATTTTCATAGTAATCTTTTTGTTTTAGCATATTTACTTGTATGTCTTTATGTTCACTATTAAACTGGTCAACCATTTTTTGTGCTGTTTCACCATTAGTTCCACCCAAAGGTGCCCAGAAATCTATCTTTGTAATATTGCTATCTGTCTTTTCTCCTTTAGATGTATTTGAGTCATTAGAATTTGAACACCCAACTAAAGAACCTAATAATAATGTTATTGCTAATCCTGTTGCTAATTTTCTTTTAAGCTTCATTTCCATCCTCCAAATTTAGTTTTTGACTTTTTATTTTATTCCTGAATACATAAAAGCTTCTTTTACTTTTTTATTTGCAAATATATAAACAAGAATTATTGGTAAAATTAAAATTATATTTCCTGCCATTATTACATTCCATGCAGTAATTCCTTCTGAAGATTTAAGAAGAGCTACTCCGATTGGTAAAGTCCTTATTGCATCTGTATTTGTCATTACTAAAGGCCAGAAATAGTTATTCCAATGATATATAAAATTAAATAATATAAATGTTATTACTGCTGGTTTTGCCATAGGAACCATTATTTTAAACATTATTTTTAAGTCCGAAGTATTGTCTAATTTAGCTGCTTCAATAATCTCATCTGATATCTGCATAAAATTTTGTCTAAGCAGAAATATACCAAATGAAGATGTCATAAATGGAATTATAAGTGGCACATATGTATTTATAAATCCAAATTTACTCATCATCATATATACAGGTAAAAAAGTTACTTGTGGAGGAATCATAAGTCCTATGAGTAATAGTCCAAACAATACCTTCTCACCTCTAAATTTAATCTTAGAAAATGCATAAGCTGCAGGAACCATCACTAAAAACTGTACGATTAAAATACTACCTGTCACAAAGATACTATTTAATAAATATCTAAAAAATGGTCCTGAATTCCATGCTGTAGTATAATTTCCTAGTACTATATCGTTTGGTATTATTGTAGGTGGTAGTTGCATCATTTCTTGTGGGTTTTTAAAAGATGTTGACAGCATCCATATAAAAGGGAATATAAATATTGCAGATAAAAGTAGTAGAATTAATACTTCTATTGATTTTGATACTATTTTCTTTATATCAGCTTTATCTTTTTTAATAGGTCTTATAATGTCCATTTTGTCCTCCTTTTTAACACGCCTTATAATATATATTTTTTATTTATTGATAATGAACTTTTTTTGATAATAGTCTGAAATTAGCATATGTAGCAATCATAACTATGGCTAATAAAAACATACTTGCTGCACTTGCTTGCCCTATATCGTAATATATAAATCCAGACTCATATATATAATAAGATAACATGTTAGTTGAACCTAATGGACCACCTTGTGTCATTATGCTTATTTCGTCAAACACTTGAAATGATGCTGTTGTTGTTGTTATCATGAGAAAAAATATTGTTGGCGATAATAATGGCAATGTTACCTTAAAGAAATTCGTTATCTTGTTTGCATTGTCTAGTTTAGAAGCCTCATATATATAGTTTGGTATCGATTTAAGACCTGATAACACGATTAAAATATTGTATCCAAGAGTTTTCCATATTCCTATTAGAATCAATGACATTAAAGCTGAACTTTCACTTGAAAGCCATTTTGATGTTGGTAAATGCAATGTTGACAGTATCCAGTTTAAAAAGCCATACTGTGGCTCCATAATCCAAAGCCACAATACAGCTACAGATACTAGTGAAATTACATATGGTGTAAAGATTATACTTTGTGTCAAATTGTGTATTATAGAGTTTTTATTTAACCAAACAGCAAGTACTATAGCTAGTGATATAGATATAATTACCATAAAAAAAGTATAAATTGCAGTATTCGTTATAGTTTGTATAAACTCTGGATTTTTTAAAAGCTCTGTGTAATTATTTAATCCTACATTTTCGAAAGTTGAACTAAGAAGACTTCCTGATTTGAAACTCAGCGATATTGTCTTAATTATTGGATATACTATAAACAGTAAAGTTCCTATAATTGCAGGTGTTATGTATAAATATGCTTTATTAAATTGCTTTTTCATAAATATCTCCTTTGATTTTAGAATACATATTCTTACATTCTTTTATATCATTTATTCTTTGCCCATCTTTATTAAAATAATATAAATCCTTTTCTAATACATTTACTTTCAAAGTTTTCCCTATATCAAATATATCGTTTTCTGTTTTAACCCTTACTTCACTGTCAAGAACAGATAAACAGTATATAGTTTCGTTTCCTAATACCTCTTTAGTTATAACCTTTCCAAGTAAATTAAAAGTATCATCATTTTTTATATCTATATTTATACTTTCTAATACAGCTTTTTCAGGCCTAAATCCAAGTTTGATATTATCCTTCATATTTAATATGTTCATACAAGGATTTCCGATAAATTGTGCCACAAACAAATTTTTAGGGTCTTGATATATTTTTTTTGGAGAACCTATTTGCATTATCTTTCCTTTGTTCATTATAACTATTTTATCCGCCATTGACATTGCTTCGACTTGGTCATGAGTTACATAAACAAATGTAGATTTTAATTTTTGATGTAACTGTATTAATTCTGTCCTCATTTGATTTCTCAGTTTTGCATCTAAATTTGATAATGGTTCATCCATTAAAAATACCTTTGGATTTTTAACCATTGCTCTAGCTAATGCTACTCTCTGTCTTTGTCCTCCAGACAAATTTCCTGGCTTTACATTTAAATATTCTTGTAATCCAACTATATCAATAACCTCTGTTATAAGTTCTTCTCTTTTTTCTTTTGGAACTTTTTTATTCTTTAAACCAAATTCTATATTTTCTTTTACAGTCATATGTGGATATAATGCATAATTCTGAAATACCATAGCTATATCTCTCTTACTTGCATCAGTTCTTGTTACATCATTTTCTTCAATTTTTAAATTACCTGAAGTTATATCTTCAAGCCCAGCAATCATTCTTAGTGTAGTAGATTTTCCACAACCACTTGGGCCTACCAATACCGTAAAAGAACCATCTTCTATAGTAAGGTTCAAGTTCTCTATAACAGTGTTCTTTTTATCATAAGATTTTGTGACATTTTCTAGTCTTATATCTGCCATTTTTTATCCTCCTCAAAATACTTTGTTTAGTTATACGATTTACTTATAAATTAATAATACTCTTTATTTGTAAAGGACATATTAAGACAAAGTGAACATATAGTAAATTTATTAAAATAGATGTTAAATCACATATATTTTCTGTTAAATTATGCTAAACTTAAATAAATATACTGACTAATAAGATAGAATCAAAATAAATAAAATAACTGATATAGCAAATTAGACATAATAAAAAAGACCTCTATGGGGGATAGAGGCCTTTAAGTGGGGGAGATTGAGTAATTTATTTTTGCTATTAAGTTTTACAATTATATTATGTCCCAAATTTGCCATGTCTAAACACAAAAAATAAAAATTTTTTATTTTTTATAAATTTACTCAAAAAAATTACGTGGCTACGTCCTACTCTCCCAGGCAGTTTCCCACCAAGTACCATCAGCGCTAGAGAGCTTAACTTCTGTGTTCGGAATGGGAACAGGTGTATCCTCTCTGCTATTGTAACCACAT